>JAAXQF010000414.1 GCA_012974435.1 Desulfuromonadales bacterium
CCCTGGGTCATTTCGCCGGCCAGGACTCGGTGAACTCCGTACCAGACCACACCGCCACCACCAAGAGCAGCCAGGATCTCCACAGCAGGCGCGGTCAGAGAGTTGTATTTGATCGCCTTGCGCAAATATTTATAATATTGCTTGTTTTCTGTTTTAAACTCCTGGATCTGGGTTTCTTCCTGGCCGAAGGCTTTGATGACTTTTATGCCACTGAAAGACTCCTGCAAGGTGCCGGTCAGGAAACCCATACGTTGAAGACCAAGTTTGGTATTATTCCTAATTCTCCTGCCAAGTTGCGTCGCCGGGATCACACAGAACGGCATCACTGAAAAAGCAACGGCGGCCAATCTCCAGTCTTTGTAAAAAGCCAAGGTAATTAAGCCGACCAGGGTGAAACTCTCACGGATGCCATCCACCAGAATATCCGCTGCAGATCTTTGCAAAACTCCTACATCGTTGAGGACTCTTGAGGTGATGATTCCGGGGGGTTGATTAACATGAAAGCCCATCGACAGATGCATCGATTGGCTGAAGAGATCATTACGAATGTCCTGTACAGCCAACTGACCGGCCGTTTTGATATAATATTCCTGATAAAAACGTCCAACGCCCTTGAGAACAGCCAGGCCGATAATAACGACAGGAACAAGATTGGCCAGAGTCATGTTCCTGGCGGTAATGATCTTGTCAATCAAGGGTTCAATCAGGTAGACATAAGCCACATCGGAGCCGGCGACTACCAGAGAAAAGATCAGGGAGAGCACAATGCGCCACAAATATGGCCTGGAATACTGGACGACTCTTAGGTAAATCTGTTTTTTGGTCATATGACTCTTCATCTATATCAATACCTGTTATCTCTGAGGTCAAACACTACAGTAGCTGGAACAGCATTTCTGCTACCCTTGCTGAGCATCCGGGCTCACCAAGCTTCGTATGAACCTGTTCGAGGGCCGAGCGCATGTCACTCGCGTATCGACTATCGTTCAGAACCCGGAGGGCTTCATCGGCCAAGTTCTGCGGGGTTGCCATATCCTGGATAAACTCCGGAACAATCCGGGCCTCTGCAACAATGTTGGCCAAGCCAGCATGATCGACCTTTATGAGACGTTTGCCGATAGAGTATGTAAGCGGCGACACCTTATAAAAAATCGCCATGGGCGTACCGACCAGTGCGATCTGCAAAGTCACTGTCCCTGAAACCGTTAAAATCGTGTCACAACTGCTTGCGACATCATAGATCGTTGCATCATCGGATTCTATAAATGAAACCGGCAGTTCAGTGGGAAAATGAGACTGAATTTCAGCACGTGACAGGGTGTTGGCAACCGGCACCAGGAAATGTGCCTCCGGTTCCTTAACGAATATCAGTTGCGCCGACTCTACAAGCGTGTCCAACATGTAACGCAACTCGTTATGACGACTGCCCGGAAAAAGGCCGACCACTTTTTTGTTCTGAGCAATCTGCAAGCGGGGACGAAGGTTCTGACAGTTGCCGGCCTCTTCGAATTCGTCCAGCAAGGGATGGCCAACGTATTTGACCAGGATATCCTGACCGTCATAAAAAGCAGGCTCAAAAGGGAATATGGCTGCAAGGGAATCAACGACAGCAGCGATTTTCTTTACCCGGCCACGACGCCAGGCCCAGACTTGCGGACTGACGTAGTAAAGAACCGGGATACCGGCTTTTTTAGCCTGGCGAGCCAACCTTAAATTAAATTCGGGGAAATCTATCAGGACCAGAGCATCAGGCTTGTTGCTACCGCAAAACTCTCTCTTGAGCTTATTGAAAGCGTTCAATATCACCGGAAGATGACCAACTATCTCGACGATGCCCATGACTGCCAGTTCTTCACCTGGAATCAGGATCTCGCAACCCTCCGCTGCCATATTCTTGCCGCCGACGCCAAAAAACTTTGTATCAGGCAGCTGAGCAGTAATAGCACTCATCAATTTTGCACCATGTAAGTCTCCGGAGGCCTCTCCTGTGACAATCATGATACGCTTACTTGAGTCTCCCACTATTTATGTTCCTATCAGTGCTTTGGCAATAAATCGGTGAACGCAATAATAAAACCTGGTTATCTACTTCAATCCAGTAGTTATTGCCAGGATTAATAATTCTCTTTGCCACCCGTTCGTTTCTCTCACTAGAGACACAGAGGGCACAGAGAACACCGGATTATTTTTGAATTTCTCTGTGGCCTCTGTGACTCTATGGCGAAAGGTTTTCTTTGAATGACCCTCACTTGAGCGAAGGGACTAACCAGACAATAAAATTAACCAAGACAAGAGAATCACCTTGCAATGCCACGCTGGCTCTGTTTGATAAAGTTGACGAAATGATCTAACTCTGGAGTCGAATCAACTTCATCAGCAATTTTTCCCAGAGCTTCTTCCAGTCGCAGGCCAGAACGAAAAATCAAGCGATAGGACTTCTTGATCCCCTTGATCGATTCCTCGGTGAACCCTCTCCTCTTAAGTCCGATCAGGTTCAAACCAACGGTTTTGGCCCTATCACCCTGCGCGATGGTATAGGGAGGCACGTCCTGTGCGACCATTGCTCCACCACTGATCATGGTATGACAACCAATACGGCAAAACTGATGAACAGCAGAGAGGCCACCAAGAATCGCGTTTGATTCGACCTCGATGTGACCTGCCAGGGTGGCACCATTTGCCATGATGACGTGATCGTTAACGATACAGTCATGAGCAACGTGAGAGTAAGCCATAAACAGATTGTCATTACCGATTTTTGTAATGGCGCCGCCCTCTTCTGTGCCACGGTTCAAAGTCGTAAATTCACGAATCCGGTTACGGTCACCGATCTTCAGGTAGGTTTCCTGACCGGCATACTTGAGATCCTGCGGATCCGCGCCGACAGAAGAGAACTGAAAGATCTTGTTGTCTGCCCCAAGCTCAGTCCATCCTTCAACAACCACATGGCTGGCAATCGTGGTACCTGCACCAATAACGACATGTTCACCAATCGTGCTGTAGGCGCCAATACTGACATTGTCGGCCAGTTTTGCGTTGGGATGAATTATTGCAGTCGGGTGAATCATAAATTCCCTTTTATTTATCAGCAAAAGTTGCTTTAAGTTCGGCCTCGGCAACCCGTTTACCGTCAACCGTAGCAGTGCCCTTAAAGTTATAGATGCCTCGGCGGACCTTGAGCAATTCAAGCTCAAGCGTCAGGACATCACCCGGAAGGACCGGTTTACGAAACTTGGCTTTATCAATGCCAACAAAATACGGCACCTGGTTCTCACCGACTTCTTTGGCAAGAATCGCATAGACGCCTCCAACCTGAGCCATAGCTTCGAGGATAAGCACACCCGGCATAATTGGATGCTCCGGGAAATGGCCCAGAAAACAGGGCTCGTTGATCGTAACGTTCTTCTTGCCAATGATGCGCTTGCCTGCTTCAAATTCAGTGATCCGGTCCACGAGCAGGAAAGGGTAGCGGTGCGGCAGAAGCTTCATAATATCGAGTGTGTTCAGTTCCATAATTATCTATCTTCCTTTGCTAACTTGCTCTTCAGTTCAGCCATCTCTTTTTTGAGTTGTCTTAGTTCTTTGCGCATCTCCGGCAAATGCGGCATGGTCATGGTCGCCTTGAGCCAATTACGGTGAGGCATTGCCGGCACTCCGGCAAGAGTCTGGTTACTGTCTACGTTATTGGGAATCCCACCCCGAGCGGCCAAGGTCACATTGTCACCAACCTTTATATGGCCAGCAGTAGCAGATTGGCCACCAAAGGTGCAGTGTTTGCCAATAGTCGTGCTTCCGGCGATTCCTACCTGAGCAACGAGAATGGTGTCTTCACCGATCTGTACATTGTGAGCAATCTGTACAAGGTTATCAATCTTTGCACCACGTGCCACTCGTGTAACACCTAAAGTTCCGCGGTCGACGCAAGAGCAAGAGCCGATTTCAACATCGTCTTCTATAACCACATAACCAGCCTGAGGGATTTTAAAATAACTTGAGCCGTCAGGGGCAAAACCGAAACCGTCTGAACCGACCACAGCTCCCGGCTGGAGAATGACGCGATCACCAAGAATACATTTCTCGCGCACAGTCACATTAGCGTGCAGAAGACAATCCTCACCAACAACCACATCTTCACCTATCACAACACCTGAATGCAGCTGAGTCCCCTTGCCTATCCTGGCCCCGGCAGAAACAACGGCCCCGGGAGAAATTGTGACGTTCTCGCCAAGGATGGCATCGGAATGAACATGAGCGCCGGCCATCACCCCCTGCGCCACATGAGGCGAGACCTCAAAGAAGGTCAGGATCTTGGCAAAAGCAAGATAAGGGTTCTCTACAAGGATCAGTGGTATCGCCACGCTACCACTCAAAGAGGGATGGGCAATGACCGCCGCAGCACTGCAGTCAGCCAGTTTTTCCTTGTATTTTGGGTTCGCCAGAAAAGAAATCTGGTCTGGCCCGGCAAGATCAAGAGGAGCAACCCCGGAAACAGAAGTAGAGGGGTCGCCAGAGACGCACCCCCCTACCAGATCTGCCAGAACAGCCAGGGAGGTCATTCCCCTGCGCTCAGCTTTCATAGTGGTTAGTTTCCTTGTTTATCAAAAGCCTTGATCACAGAGTCGGTAATATCGATACTTTCGTCGGCATAGACAATGGAGCTTTCGGTTTTCTCAAGGACCATCAGGTAGCCATCGCTCTTACCGACCTCCTGAACAACCTTGAGGAGCTTCTCAAGAATTTTCCTGGTCAAATCAGCGTCCGTCTGTTGCAGTGTCTCCTGGATATCCTTGGTGAAGCGCTGATAGTCCTTAACCTTCTGCTGGTAATCACGCTCTTTGGCGTTGCGGGCTTCTTCAGAAAGGAGCATCGCCTGTTTTTCCAAGTCTTCCTTAAGCTTTTTCAGCTCTTCCTGACGCTGCTGTACTTCAGCATCATAGCCCTGCACCTCGGTTTTGATTTTCTCTTTAGCTTCCTTGCCGGCAGAAGAAAGGTTCAAAGCCTTCTGCAGATCTACATAAGCTATCTTCTGAGCTTGTGCCATCACAGGGGAGGCCACCAGACCGAAACAAACCAACATCAAAACGACAAACTGCTTCATGCATAATCTCCTTGAAAAAATAGCTACTGTAAGTTTTAGAAAAATCGGCCAATCATAAAATCAAACTTGCCGTTGTCCTCATAATCCCTGGCATCAAGATTATACCCGTACTCGAAACGCATTGGGCCCATAGGACTCAGCCAACGAATTCCAGCACCTGCACTATAACGCCAGGAAGCGAAAGCCTCGTCATCATCTCCCCAGACATCCTCGGAACTCCACGTATTACCAACATCGAAAAAGGTCACACCCTTGAGGCCGAGGTCTTTAACCAGCGGGAAGATATATTCGAAATTAAAGTAGGCTTCCGTATCACCACCGATAAAGTCACCAAATTCGTCACGTGGTCCAACTTCACGGGCTTCAAAGCCGCGAATGGAGTAAATGCCGCCGAGGAAGAATCTTTCATCAATCGGAACGTCATCGATGTCACCATTCAAAGCATGAACATAACCAGCCTGACCATGGGCTGAGAACACAGTCCCCCATTTCCAGGGCCAGAAATGACGAGAATCCAGGATATACTTACTGTACTTTTCAGTACCGCCAACACCGGCAAACTCCCAAGTCGCACTCAGGTCCGTGCCCGAGGAGGGATCCAGGCGATTATCCGTTGTATTGTAGGTATATGTGGTAGTAACAGAACTGAGAGTGGAGGTCCCTTCCTGATCCTTAATCGTTTCTGATGCAAAAAAGTCTACATCGTAAATTTCCTTATCTTCAAAACGATAGGTGACCAGGACCCTGGAGTACTCGCCAACCGGGTGACCCGCCTTAATCGCAAAGCCTTTTGCTTTACGGCTGAAATCCGACCATTCCCGTTCAGTCTGATAGAGTTCACCACCGAGCGTCCAACGAGTATCAAGGAAATAGGGATCAGTAAGGCCAAGTTGGTAGGTCGTACTCGAACTACCAATAGACGCCGCAAGGTTCAACCTCCACGCCCTACCCAGAAAGTTCTCCTGGGTTATGGAACCCTGGCCGACAACACCATCAACCGATGAATAACCGGCACCGACACTGAAGGTTCCGGTTGAGCGCTCCTCAACATTGACATCAACATTCATCAGGCTGTCGTCGGAACCGCCGCTGGTAGCAACATCCACAGCCTCGAAAAAACCGAGGTTGTTAATACGAGCCTTGCTTCGTTTCAGGTTGGTTGCGTTGTACAGATCACCCTCGACAAGTTTCATTTCACGACGGATAACCTTGTCGCGCGTCTTGGTGTTACCGGTAATATTGATACGTTCAACCGAGACTTGCGGGCCCTGCTCGATATCAAGCATCATGTCGACCAGCTTGCTTTCGTCATTGGCGCGCGTCAAAGGCGACACGTTCGCATAGGCGTAGCCCTGGTCCGCATAAACATCAGTGACAACCTCTACGCCCTTGCGCAATTGGCCACGAGAGAAAACATCTCCAGGATTCAACCCTACCAGGGCCAGAAGTTCCTCCTTGTCCCGCGTCAAATCACCCTGGGCGTCAACTGTGCCCATCCGGTACTGAGTCCCTTCATCAATATGAATAAGCAGCAGCATGTGCTTATCATTATCGACCAGAGAGATGACCGGCTCGCGAACCTTCACACGGACGTAACCTTCATTAAAATAAAGGTCAGCAATTCTTTCAAGATCCTGATTCAACAGAAGTTCGTTGTAATTGCCGCGATCCGTTATCCAGGAAAAGATCCATTTCTCCTTGGTATCCATCGCACCTCTGATCTCACCCTCATCAAAGACCGTATTTCCATCGAAACGAATATCCTTGATACGAACGATATCACCTTCCTTGATGCGGAAGGTGACAAGCGTTTCATTCTTCTCATTAACATGGCTATCAGCAGTAATTTCCGCTGCGTAATAACCTTCCATGATATAGGCAACTTTAACCTGTTCGACACTGTTGTTAACTTCAAACGGATCGTAAATGTCAGGGACTTTAACAGTGATGACTTCACGTAATTTTTCAGTGGTGAGTTTGTCATTCCCCTCGAAACGAACGTTACGCACCAGGGGGCGCTCTTGCACAATGAAGGTCAACACGGATGCGCCAGCCTCTCCAGAAATATCAGAGGTGATATCTGAGAAGCGTTCCATCTTGTAAATATCGCCCATAGCGGCGTCGATATCAGCAGGAGTAACTTTCTGCCCGGGCTTGATGCTCACGGCATTCAAGACATCATCAGTCTTCACTCGCTGATTACCTTTAACCTGGACATCTGCGAGAAAAAACTCTGCTGCAGCCCAGGCAGGAAAAGCCAGTGAAAAGCAGACCAATAACGCAAGAGCCCTCATTATCATATCAAAATTACTCCAAATCATGTTGACAGGTTAAAAATCGCGTCATTATAAGGAATTGCTGGCAGAAGGTAAACCATAAAGTCGCCTTGATCACCTTGCAAAAGAAGCCTTTTGACACAGGCCTCAGGTTTTCAAGAAGCCATCTTCCATATGCACGACCCGATCCATATGTCCCGCAACTTTTTCGCTATGGGTCACAACCACGATCGTCAGATCTCGTTCGTCGTGCAAACGGTCAAGCAGAGCCAGGATCTCGTCAGAGGTCCCACTATCGAGATTGCCCGTCGGCTCATCTGCCAAAAGCAACTTTGGCGACATGATCAGAGAGCGCGCAATAGCAACCCGCTGCTGCTCTCCACCCGAGAGTTGCCCCGGCTTATGGTCGAGGCGATGATCAAGACCAACAGCCTTAAGGATTTCAACCGCACGTGACTCGGCGTCCTTAACCGAAGACCGTCCGATCAAGGCAGGCATCATGACATTTTCCAGGGCGCTGAACTCGGGCAACAGTTGATGGAACTGGAAAACAAAGCCTATAGAACGGTTTCTAAATGCATCCAGTTCCTGTGCCGAGTAGCGAAAGATGTCTTTATCCGCGAAGCAAACAGAGCCGCTGGTTGGTCGATCCAGACCACCGAGCAGATGCATCAGCGTGGTTTTGCCAGCGCCTGAGGCGCCAACAACAGCGATGCGTTCGCCAACACGAATGTCGAGGTCAACGTTCTTCAGAACATCGATTCTGCCACGATCCGTAACAAAGCTTTTTGAAAGTTCACGAACAGCAATCATGACAGCAACCTATTCATAACGCAGGGCTTCGGCAGGATCCATCTTGGCCGCTCGCCACGCCGGATAGATGGTCGCGAGCAGGGAGATAGACATGGCCACGATAACGACGGCGACAACATCGCCCGTATTAACCACCGAGGGGAAGTGATCCATGCCGTACACGCTCTGATCAAAGATTTTAACATTAAGCAGATTCTCCAAGCCCTTGATGAGAGGATCAGCGTTCTTGGCCAGCAACAGCCCGAGCCCCGTACCGAGGAGGGTTCCCAGAGTACCGATGATCAATCCCTCAAAAACAAAAATCTGCATGATACTGCGAGACGTTGCGCCCATGGACCGCAGAATGGCAATATCACGATGCTTTTCCATCACCACCATGATCAGCGTCGTCGCGATGTTAAAAGCGGCAACCAAGACGATAATGCCAAGAACGATGAACAGGCCAAGCTTCTCCAGTTTGAGTGCGGAGAGGAAGGAACCGAACATATCCTCCCATGAACGAACAGAGTGCGGGAATCCGAATTCCTGACGCAGACTGCTGGCAACAGGAGCCGCCTGATCAAAGCTGTCGACCTCGACTTCAACGCCGGTCACACCTTCTTTGAGATCAAAGAAGTGCTGGGCTTCTGTGAGATCGATGTAGGAGAAATAGGCATCAATAAAGCCTCCCCGCTGCTTAAAGATACCGACTATTTTGAACGGCTTCATCTTCGGGATCATTCCGAAAGGCGTAATCGTGAACATAGGCGGGATAACATTAATGGAGTCACCAACGGCAACCCCCAATGTCGTAGCGGTATCCAGGCCGATCAAGATGCCCGGCTGCGTTTCCTCAGAATCATACAGAAGGGTCTCAACTTCACCGCCAGATTCGGTCAAAAAACTCTGACGAAAGATTTTGTTCTGTCGTTCAACGCCTTTGACATTGACAGCAGCAACATTCCGCTTCGAAAGCAGCATGGCTTCCTTGCTGACAAAAGGAGACGCATTCAAAACATGAGGAGAGGCCGCCTTCGCCGCCGCGACAACCGCATCAGAATCAGTCAGGCTCTCGCCATGTTTCTGCACAAGAACATGCGGTACATTACCGAGAATCTGCTGCCTGACACCGTCATGAAAACCGGTCATAACAGCAAGGACTACAATCAGCGCAGCAACGCCAAGCGTAATGCCGATAATCGAGATAAACGAGATCACCGAGATAAACGTCTGTTTACGTTTGGCGCGCAGATAACGCAGGCTGACAAAGAGTTCGTAATTCATAGGAGACAAAGTGGCGCGTGGCGCGTGGCGCGTGGCGCGAAAACTGAACAGTTCATTTTAAAGATAAACAAAACCATCAAATAACATCCTCAAGACATGCTTAAGTAGAGAGTATCTTCCCTCGCCACGCGCTACTCGCTACCCGCCACCTATTTAGCCTCTGGACGCATCTGCGGGAAGAGAATAACATCTCGAATTGACTGGGAATTCGTTAACAACATGACCAGGCGGTCGATGCCGATCCCCTCACCTGCGGTTGGTGGCAAACCGTACTCGAGTGCGCGGATGTAATCCTCATCCATGGCATGAGCTTCTTCATCACCGGCTTCTTTCTCAACCAACTGCTTAACGAAGCGCTCGCGTTGGTCATCGGGGTCGTTCAACTCGGAGAAAGCGTTTGCAAGCTCGCGGCCGACGACAAAGAGTTCAAAGCGATCAACTACATTCTCATCTTGATCGTTCTTGCGCGACAGAGGAGAAACCTCCGTAGGATATTGGGTAATAAAGGTTGGCTGCCATAGCTCCGGCTCAGCGACAGCATCGAAAACCTCTGTCAATAGCTTGCCGTAGCCGATCTTCTTGTCGAGCTCCAGTCCCAGTTTATCTGCGTAAGTGAGCAGTTTGTCACGATCAGCCACGTCAGCCTCACTGATATCACCGTACTTAACGACAGATTCGCGCACGGTCAGACGCTGCCATGGACGGCTCAAATCGACCTCACGTTCGCCATACATGAATTTCAAGCTACCGACCACCTGCTCTGCAAGATGGCAGATCAACTCTTCAGTCAGATCCATGAGGTCTTCGTAGGTCGCGTAAGCCTGGTAGAACTCCATCATGGTGAACTCAGGGTTGTGCTGGATTGAGATCCCTTCGTTACGGAAGTTACGGTTGATCTCAAAGACACGCTCGAAACCACCAACGACCAGGCGTTTGAGGTAAAGTTCTGGAGCAATGCGCAGGAAAAGATCCATCTTTAAAGTGTTATGATGGGTAATAAACGGCTTGGCTGTTGCTCCGCCGGCGATCGGCTGCATCATCGGCGTTTCAACTTCGAGGTAATCCTTGTTGACCATGTAATCACGGATCAAGGAGATGATCTGGCTGCGCTTGCGAAACACCTCTCGCACATCAGGGTTCACAATCAGGTCAAGATAGCGTTGGCGATAGCGGGTTTCCACGTCGGTCAGGCCATGCCATTTTTCCGGCAGAGGCAACAACGACTTGGTCAAAAGCTGAATCGACTCGGCGCGCAAAGAAAGTTCATCTGTCTTGGTGCGGAACGGACGCCCTTTAATGCCAACGATGTCACCAAGATCGAACTTGCGAAAAAGCTCAAAGCTCTCTTCACCGACGAGGTTTTTAGCAACATAAACCTGAAGACGACCGGTGCGATCCTGAATCTGAATAAACGCGGCTTTGCCAAAATCACGCTTCGCCATAATCCGGCCGGCGATCTGATAGGTTGCTTCAAGCCCCTCCAGGGCCGCAGCATCATGCTCTGCATGAGCCATGTGAACCTCATCTGCCGTGGTATCGGTCACAAAACCATTGGCAAACGGATTGTGCCCCTGTTCGCGAAGGGCCTTGAGTTTAGTGCGCCGTTGGGCAATAACTTCGTTGCTACTTACTTCTTCCTCTGCAGCCATGATGTCTTTCCTTCTTATATATAATCAGTAATCAGTAGTTCTTGGACGTTCTTTTCTTGTAAATATGGGACAGTCCCCTTAACTGCGGGGACAGTCCCTGAATTTATCCTTACAGCTTACAGCCCTAAAGCTAAAAGCTGCTTTTACTGCATCAGATAGGCCTCAATAAAGCCGTCCAGATTACCGTCAAGAACAGCATCAGTGTTACCGACTTCGTAATCGGTTCGATGGTCTTTGATCATGCGGTACGGGTGTAACACGTAAGAACGAATCTGGCTACCCCAGGCGATATCTTTCTTTTCGCCGCCCAGGACTTCGGCTTCGCTCTCTTTCTTTTCCATCTCCAACTCGTAGAGGCGCGCTTTCAGTTGCTTCATCGCCGTAGAGCGGTTTTTATGCTGAGAGCGCTGGCTCTGGCAGCTGACAACGATACCGGATGGGAGATGCGTTATTCTGATCGCCGAATCCGTTTTATTAACATGCTGGCCACCGGCTCCACTGGCACGAAAAGTATCGACCTTCAGATCCTTATCAAGGATCTCAATATCGACGTCATCGGAGAGTTCAGGGAAAACAAAAACCGAGCAGAAGGAAGTGTGGCGACGAGCATTGGAATCAAAAGGAGAGATTCTGACTAAGCGGTGAATACCCTTCTCTGCTTTCAGGTAACCAAAAGCGTAATCTCCGGTAACGGTAATTGTGACGCCCTTGGTACCGGCTTCATCTCCTGGTTGATATTCCGTGATCTCGGCCTTGAAACCTTTGCGCTCACAATAACGCAGATACATACGCAACAGGATTTCGGCCCAGTCCTGGGCTTCCGTGCCACCGGCACCTGCGTTAATGCTGACGATGGCGTTGTTGGCATCATGTTCGCCGGAAAGCATGCGGGCAAACTCCATCCTGCCGATCGACTTTTCCAACGCTGGCAGCATCTCACGAACTTCCGCAAGAGCCTCTTCGTCTTCACTCTCCTCGCCGAGTTCGATCATAACCTGGACATCCTCCAGGCCATTGGCTGCCGACTGCCAATCTTCAACGAGTTTTTGCAGTAAGGTTCTTTCCTTCAGAACCTCCTGAGCCTTCTCGTTATCATTCCAGAATTCTGGCCTGGCAACTTCCGCTTCCAACTCTGAGACGCGCTCACGCTTGCTATCAATGTCAAAGGTACCTCCTCAGCTCAGAGAGCTTGTCCTGGAGGCTTTTCAACAATTCAATTTCTTCACGAAACATTATAAACTCCCAACGCTAAAGTCGAACAGCGGATTATACCCGTAGTCAATGAACGGAACAAGTAAACTTCATGGATTTGGGGATTTTCTTAGTAATCATTGTAAGGGATTAGAAGGATGAGCCAAAAAAGTTTATCTAGTTGCCTATCTCGCTCCAGTAAATCCATTTAAAAAACGTGAAACCGGAAGGACACGAACCGACTCACGCCCGTTCGCTCTGCTCACTCGAGACGCAGAGATCGCAGAGTAAAGCAAAAGAAAGGCTTGTCCAGGATTTATTTTCTCTGCGACCTCTGCGCCTCTGCGTGAGGCAAGCTTTTGCTATTTTTTCTTAATCGATTGTATCTTTGCGTCTTGAATTAAAACCTTGGCGTCTTTGCATTAAAAAAAGCGCCGGCGGGTCTGAAGCAACCAGAGCAGACAGATCAGCAGGAAAGCCCCTGGAATCAGATCACCCATGTGCGAGTAAAGCTTTGGTTGAGCACCTAAGCCAACCTCAGACGACAGGAAAGCCGTCTCAAAAAGACCTGTTTGCTTAACAACCTTCCCCGATGGGGCGATAAAGGCTGAGATACCGGTATTGGCGGCACGCGCAATCCAGACACGATTCTCTATCGCACGAAAACGGGCCATCGCCAGATGTTGCCAGGGGGCCGATGATTTACCGAACCAGGCATCATTAGTGATATTCACTAACAAATCACTGCCCTGCCGAACATATTCCCGCGCCAACTCAGGAAAGACCACCTCGTAGCAGATCAGAACGCCAAGATTATGTGCTCCAATCGGCAAGGGGTTAATCTCGCCGGGAGAATAATCACCGATGCCGGCGACGAGTTTGTTAACAAAAGGGAGAAACTTGCCAAGCGGCACATATTCGCCGAAAGGAACAAGGTGAATTTTATCACTCCGCCCTTGTACTTCGGCCGTCGGCGAAAGCAGAAAAGCACTGTTCAGATAACGTAAGCCTCCAGAGTCTCGACGGTATGCAGGGCTACCAAAGAGGAGAGCGGTTTTTGCCTCAGCAGCGAGTCCTGTAACAGAATCGGCCAGAGGCCCTCCATCCTGGAAATAAAACGGCATGGCTGCTTCTGGCCAGACGATCAGATCCTTTGCTCCGTCTTGCTCGGCCCGCAGTGACAAGTCACGATAGGTTTGCACTGTGCTGATCTTACTCTCGGGTCTCCACTTGAGCTCTTGTGGAATATTGCCCTGCACAACAGCCACATCCAATGATTCGGCACGGGTATCAAGGTCCTGTTGCAGACACCAGGCTCCGTATGCATAGTTCCCCAGCAGCAGGACGATTGCTACGGCAAGAGCCTTCCCCGGCCGCCCTTGCGAAGGCCTGCGACTCTTGAGCAGAAAGCACTCGGCAAGAGCGGCATTACATAAGACAATCAGGTAGCTCAAGCCATAGACACCGAAAAGGTCCGCAGACTGAACCATCAGCAACCAGTCGTGCTGGGAGTAGCCGAGGGTTGCCCAGGGGAAGCCGGTCAGCAAGAACTCCCGCAGGAACTCCAGAGCAACCCAGAATACCGGCAAGGTTAACGCAAAAGAGTAACCTCTAAATTCCCTGAGACGACAAGCCGCCCAGGAGGCAATCGCCCAGTAAAGAGCCAGATAGGCTGCAAGCAGCAAATAGAGCAGAAAGGAGAGCAGGACAGGCAGATGACCATAGGTGGTCATAACGATATTGAGCCAATAGAGGGTAACCGCAAAGAAGACCACCCCGGCGACGAAGCCACTCTTGAAAGGCCGTTTCGGCATGACCATGATCAGGGGGATCAGTCCAAGCCACGCAAGCAGATGATAGTCAGGGAGGGGGAAAGAACATGCCAGCAAGAAGCCCGACAAAGCGCTGAAACAGGTTATTTTATCAGGCAGGCATCGGCGCATCATCACTCTGTTCCAGAAGCCTCAGCGTCGCGCCAGACACGGACCTTCTCAATTTTACGTTCATCAGAGTCTTCGACCATCAAAACCAGGCCGTTATCACAGACTTTCTCACCTTTTTGTGGCACGTTGCCTAACAGGTGGAACAGGTAACCGCCAACCGTATCGAACTTCTCGCGGGGGATTTCGATATCGTAGTATTCTTCCAATTCTTCAACATTGGCCCTGGCATCCACCAGAAGCGTACCGTCATCCTGTGGTTGCAGCCAGGGTATTTCCAAATCGTATTCATCCTGTATATCGCCAACGATTTCCTCAAGCAGGTCTTCTATCGTGATCAGACCGGAAGTACCACCATACTCATCAACGGCGATCGCCATATGCACCCGTCGGGTCCGGAAATCTTTCAAGAGATCATCTATACGCTTGGTTTCAGGAATAAAGTAAGGGGTGCGCATGACTTCTGTCAGCGTCAAAGTCTCATCGTTTGCGCCCCAGTTGCGCAACAGGTCTTTTGCGTAGACAACACCAACGATTTTGTCCGTAGAGCCTTCAAAGAGAGGGACACGGGAGTGCCCGGAGCGTATGATCAATTCGAGAAAATCACTCAGAGTCGCATCGGCAGGACAGCAGACCATGTCAGTACGAGGTACCATCACTTCACGAACAATGGTGTCCCCGAACTCAAAGATCGACTGCAACATGTCACCTTCTGACTCGTTGAGGATCCCCTCTTCTTCGGAACTGTTGATCGCGTCCTGCAGTTCTTTTTCCGTTAAAGCCCGTGAACGCCCCCGGAAAAGACGACTAAAGGTTGAACTGAATGAGTTGCGTTGCGGGTTTTGATCGTCTTCCACTAGAAGAAAACTCCTGTTGGGTTAGTGAAAAGCCAGTTGCAGGGCCAGGGTCGTCACTATGCCGACCACGCCACCTGCAACAATTTCTTTTAGATTATGAATACCAAGAAGAACCCTGCTTTGAGCGACCAACGCAGCAAGAAACCAGGCCAGCAGGATCATCAGCAGACCGACATCAGAAAAAGCCACTGAGGTTACAATGGAAAAAGCCACTCCGGCATGACCGCTTGGCATCCCGCCGTGCAACGGCGTGCCCTTGCCCACACGGGCCTTGGCCAGTATCACTAGCAGCACGACCACGACAACCGAGATAATCGCCACGTTCCCCGTGGACCGCATGAACTCCTGACTGGCACTCGCTCCGGCCGCAAAGAAAAACCTCGACACCGCCAGATAACCAAGCACCATTGCACCGACACTGGCGAGAAGGACAGCTCCGGCGGCAACATCTTTGGCGCGTTGGGCGAGGGGGTGAAAATCGGGGGAGACCAGATCGACAACCACTTCGATAGCCGTGTTCACAAGTTCGGCAAACAAAACCAGGGTGATGGCCAGGGCCAGCAGGGCAAATTCGTGCAGAGAAAGACGCAAGACCAGAGAAGCGACCAGCACCAGGATGGCCGCAACCAGGTGAAAGAGCATATGACGCTGTGTCTTGGCAGCCCAGAGGATACCCTCGATCGCACAATTAAGGCTACCGATAAACCCCTTGGGCTTGGTAGGCTCAGCCTTCATTCAGCAAGAAACTCCTCACGGATCAAAGTAAAGACTTCACGTTCTCTGGCTTCCATAAGTTTCGCATCTTCTTCGGTTCCACGCTCATGGTCATAACCGAGCAAATGAAGGATACCATGGAGCAGCAGGAAATACAGTTCACTTTCAAATGAATTCTGCGCCTCACAGGCATCACGCGCGGCGGTCTCTGCAGAGACAACCACATCACCGAGCAGATCAGGTTGAACGCCGCCCCCCTCACCTTCCTGCATGGCAAACGATATGACGTTGGTGGGTCGATCCTTGTTCAGGTAGTCGCGATTAATCTCCTGGATAGTGGCGTCATCAACAATCAGAATTGAAAGATGAGCATCAGGACATGCCGAGGCGCTTAAGATCATCTGTGCTACTTTTCGCAGTTGAATTTTGCTGATCTTCTGGCTCTTCTGTTGATTTTCTATCGCGATCTTCATTTAAACTCCCGGTGGATTTCTCAATGCTACGTTCTTTGCTGACAGGCTCCGGATAATCGACTCGATAGTGGAAGATACCACCGAGGACCAACTTGAAGCTTTTGGCAATATTGTTGATATCCTTCAAGGTCAATTCGCATTCATCGAGTTGCCCGTCGATAAAGATATTGTTGATGATTTTCTGTACCATCCCCTGTATACGTGCCGGAGTCGGATCGGTAAGGGTTCGACTGGCCGCCTCGATCGCATCAGCCAGCATGACCAAAGCTGCTTCACGGGTCTGTGGCTTAGGGCCAGGATAGCGGTAATCACGCTCGTCAATCTGCTCAACCTCTGGATCAGCCTTGCTCTTTGCCCGATCGTAAAAAAACTTCATCAGGCTGGTACCGTGATGCTGACGAATTATATCCATCAGGGCCCGCCCCAGGCGACTTTCGCGAGCCATTTCAACGCCATCTTTGACGTGTGCCATCAATATCAGCGCACTCATGGACGGCGCCAGCTTATCGTGTCGATTCTCCTGGCCGCCAATATTCTCAATAAAGTACTGCGGTTTTCTGACCTTGCCAATGTCGTGATAATAAGCCGCAACACGTACCATCAGGGGGTTGACACCAATGTTTTCCGCGGCCGCTTCGGCAAGGTTGCCAACGATAATGGAATGATGATAAGTCCCCGGAGCTTGCACCATCAAATCCCGCAGGAGCGGGTTATTCATATTGGCCAGTTCAAGCAGTTTGATGTTGGTCGTATAGCGAAACAGTGACTCGACCAGAGGGACAATCCCGGTCACCATCACCGCAGCAACCAGACCACCGGTAAAGCTGAACCCCAGTTTGTAAAGCAATTGCAGATCAAAGGGCCTGCTCGTCGTCAAATGCAACGCAAAAAGCAGCACAAAATTAAACATCCCCAGACGCAGTCCGGCCCGGAACAGTGATGAGCGCTCGGTGACATGACGCACCCAGTGCGCGCCTGAAAGACTGGTCAGAAAAGCGAAGATCAAAACGGCGAAGCTGTTGCCGAAAAGAACCGCGGTGAGGATCGAGGAGAGGATGGCAAAAACCAACGAGACCTCTGAATTCAGGACCACGCGCACCAACATGGTACCAACGGCAAAGGGGAAGAGGTAGTAATACGCGTTCGGTTCCACGTAAGGGAAAGCACTTCCCAAGGCGTTCGCTATAAAGATAGAAACCTTCAAGGCCAGGATTTGAACGACAAAAACTGACGCCAAAAAGAGCAGGTCACGATTTTCCGGTTGATATTTTCGAATATTCCGACGGGCAAAGGTGTGTACAAAGTAGATGAGAATAAAGCAGCTGAGTAGAATGCCAGAGGCCTTGCGCCACAGAGAACCGGCGCTGTTTTCATCCTGCAGCGCACCAAGACGTTTCAGCTGATCCGCTGTGATACGATCGCCTTCACGGACAATCATCTCCCCTTTCTTGACCTGAATCAGGACGGGTTTAACCTCTTCCCGGGCAAACGACCTGCGCGCTTCGGTTTCATTCTGGTTAAAGGAGATATTAGGTCGTAGCAGCGGCACAATCAATTCGCGCAAAGCCATTTGCTGTTTGCTTGTAAACTCTGTCGTGCCGAGTGCTTTTTTCAGGGAATCATGGAGTTCACCAAGGCCAATGATTTTTTCAACGCCCTTGTCTAAAAACTCAGGTTGCTCATCGGGCCCGCGAAAGATCACACCCTTGGATCGATCCGCCTCAAAAAGCTTGAGGTTGCCGGCAACTTTTTGATGATAAAGCGGAAGAATCACCTCTGCAATACGGCGATTGCTATCCTCCAGAGTCGATACTTCCTTCAGTGCAGCAAGTGTTTTATTGCTCGGCTTGATGCCAAAGTTTGCTTCAAGTTCGGCAAGTTGTTTCTCGGTGTCAACGGCCTGTTCCTGGTCTTTATGCAAAGAGGTTATGACCTGGACCACCTGTTCTGTTACTGCTGTTCCGGTCGCCGGATCGAAGTCGTAAAGATGAGCAACAGCTTTTTCCGCTTCAACCCTCTTCTGCTCCGACAAATCATCATCGGGAATCAACAGATCGTGAGGAGCTTTGATATCACGAGGAGCAATATCGCCAGGGCCAAACTCAGTCGGCGTCAAAACACCCTTGGGAACGATAATAAAGGTCAGCAACGCCACTAGTGCCAGCAACAGCAGGGTTCGCTGGAATCTCTCGTCATTCTCGCGCTTACCCTGCTTCGCCAATCGAGAGAGCGGCTTCTGGGTTGATACAGCGTCTGATTTGCGTTCATTTTTGGTCATGCAATTCCTGTGAAGCCTTATTTATGCAGGCGTGTGAGCATCGTAGGCTCTGACAATAGCCTGAACAATCGGATGTCGAACAACATCTACGTCGGTGAAACGGACGAAGTTAACACCATCGACATTCTTCAGCACATCCCTGGCCTGAACCAACCCTGAGATGCGATCGTTTGGCAGATCGATTTGTGTCACGTCACCTGTAATCACAGCGCGGCTGCCAAAACCCAGCCGCGTCAAAAACATCTTCATCTGTTCCTTGGTGGTGTTTTGCGCTTCATCGAGAATAACGAAAGCGTCATTAAGAGTCCGGCCGCGCATAAACGCTAAAGGTGCCACTTCAATCACACCATGATCGATCAAGGCCTGTCCACGATCAAAGTCCATCAGATCGTAAAGCGCGTCATAGAGCGGACGCAGATAAGGATTCACCTTTTCGGTGATATCTCCCGGCAGAAAGCCCAGCTTTTCCCCGGCTTCCACCGCCGGCCGCACCAAAACGATACGACTGATCTCTTTCTTTTTCAAAAGTGCCACGGCCATCGCCATAGCCAGATAAGTTTTGCCGGTGCCAGCGGGACCGATACCGAAGACGACATCATTGCTGCGCATGGCATCAAGATAGGCCTTTTGGGCGAGCGTTTTCGGGGAGATGGCCTTGTTCCGGGCAGAGACGGTGACGGTATCCAGAAAGATTTCCGTCAGCTTCGCCGATTCATCCATGCGCAGGATGCGTTCGGCATATTCGATGTCGGTCGGGCGCAGGTCAAAACCTTTTTCCAGCAGCCCGGACAACTCTTCCAGCATACGGGTTGCGCGAGTCACCATATCAGCCGCACCTTCAAGAACAGCAGTCGTTCCCTTGGAGCT
This sequence comes from Desulfuromonadales bacterium, assembly GCA_012974435.1. Taxonomy (GTDB): domain Bacteria; phylum Desulfobacterota; class Desulfuromonadia; order Desulfuromonadales; family BM103; genus M0040. The sequence goes on from JAAXQF010000414.1 coordinate 19,420, forward strand.
GACTCGAACACCGGTGAGACGTGCTATTTGTTTCAGATGACGGTTCTGTTGCCCGAACAGTGCATGCGCCAACCTGGGGTCGGCGGGTTCAAAGCTTTGCTGTTGTATTTGATCGTTCAAAAAATAGCCTTTAAAAGTTAATGTTGCGTGAACTTGCTAAAATACCACCTTGGTTTACGCAAATCAATTGCGTCGCATTGGGATCAGTTAAATCACAGGAAAAATGGTTTAAATTTTATCCTGATGTGCTATAAAAAACCCTTCAAACAACCGATTAAAGCAAACATAAAAGACCAAAAACATTCTTCAAAAGCAAGGGGACAGAAATCATGAGTGAGATCGTCGACATTTATGCCCGTGAAATTCTTGATTCGCGTGGCAATCCAACTGTTGAAGTCGAAGTTTACCTCGAAAGCGGCGTTATGGGTCGTGCCGCAGTACCGAGTGGTGCCTCTACAGGCGAGCGCGAAGCTCTCGAGCTTCGGGATGGCGACAAAAGCCGTTACCTCGGCAAAGGCGTTTTGAAGGCCGTCACTCACGTTAACGAAGTGATCACCGATGCACTGCTCGGTTGGGAAGCGTCCGACCAATCAGGCATCGACCGCAAGCTTCTGGACATGGACGGCACAGACTTTAAAAGCAACCTGGGCGCCAACGCCATGCTCGGCGTTTCCCTCGCGGTCGCTAAAGCCGCAGCCGAAGAAGCCGGCCTCCCTCTCTATCAATATCTTGGCGGCACCAACGCCAAGGAATTGCCACTGCCCATGATGAACATCATCAACGGTGGCGAGCATGCCGACAACAACGTCGACATTCAGGAATTCATGATCATGCCTTCCGGCGCAGAGTCTTTCAAGGAAGCGCTGCGTATGGGTGCAGAGATCTTCCATGCTCTGAAAAAGGTCCTCAAAGACAAAGGCTACAATACGGCTGTTGGTGATGAGGGTGGTTTCGCTCCCGACCTGAAGAGCAACGAGGAAGCCCTCGAAGTTATCATGGACGCCATCAAAGCCGCGGGTTACAAGCCGGGCGAAGAGGTCCTGCTTGCTCTCGACGTTGCCGCCAGTGAGCTCTACAAAGACGGCAAGTACATCCTCGAGAACGAGGCACAAAAAGAGAAGTCGGCCGCAGACATGGTTGAGTTCTATGCTGATCTGGTCGAGCGTTATCCGATCATCTCCATCGAAGATGGTATGTCCGAGAATGATTGGGACGGCTGGAAG
>JAAXQF010000284.1 GCA_012974435.1 Desulfuromonadales bacterium
CGGCAGACCTTCCATCTCAAGGATACGACCGTTGAAGATATTGACCTTGTTCTTCTTCGGAACAGTCAAGTGGCCTTGCTTGATGGCCCAGTAAGGGATGGCGTTGACAGCATCACGCAGGGTGATGCCTTCGTTAAGCTCACCCTTGAAACGCACCAGAACCGACTCAGGCATATCAAGAGGCATAAAGCCAAGAGCACCGGCGAAGGCGATCAGGCCGGAACCAGCAGGGAAGCTGATGCCGATCGGGAAACGGGTATGGGAGTCACCACCGGTACCGACAGTATCGGGGACCAACAGACGATTCAACCAGCTGTGAATAACACCATCGCCCGGGCGCAAGGGAACACCGGCGCGATCGGAGATGAATTTTGGCAGATTGGCGTGCATTTTCACGTCAGCGGGCTTCGGATAAGCAGCAGTGTGGCAGAAGGACTGCATGACCATTGGCGACTTGAAGCGCAGGCAAGCCAGCTCCTTGATCTCATCAGCGGTCATCGGGCCCGTGGTATCCTGGGAACCAACGGTTGTCATAATCGGAGCACAAGAGGAACCGGGCAGAACGCCATCAACGCCACAGGCGCGACCAACCATCTTCTGTGCTTGAGTGTAGCCCTGATCAGCTTTAGGAGTTGGGTTAGCAGCCTGGGCAAAGATATCGGTCTCGCCCATGCCCAGGGCTTCGCGAGCTTCCTTGGTTACGGCACAACCGATAATCAATGGAATCCGGCCACCGGCACGGAACTCGTCAGCAACCGTATCCGGCTTGATCTCGAAGGTGGAGACAACGTCACCGGCTTCATTGGTGACTTCGCCTTTGGCGGTATTGATGGTGATCACATCACCCATGTTCAGGTTGGAAACGTCCATCCTCAGCGGCAAGGTGCCGGAATCCTGGGAGGTATTGAAAAAGATCGGGGCGATAACACCACCAATGATCACGCCGCCACGACGTTTGTTCGGAACGGCCGGGATATCATCACCGATGCACCAGAGCACGCTGTTACAAGCCGACTTACGGGAAGAACCGGTACCAACAACATCACCGACAAAAGCAACCTGGTGGCCTTCAGCACGCCACTTGGCGATTTCTTCGATACCACCGGGGAAACGGGACTTACCCATGGCCAGAGCGTGCAGTGGAATGTCAGGGCGACTCCAGGCATCACCGGCAGGAGAGAAATCATCCGTGTTGATTTCACCCTCAACCTTGAAGACTTTGACCTTAATGATTTCGGCCAGGACTGGCTTATTGGTAAACCATTCGGCAGCAGCCCAGCTTTCAACAACCTTCTTCGCAGCAGCGTTGCTCTTGGACAGTTCAATGACTTGATCCGCAGCGTCATAAACGTAAGTCATGCCGGAGAGTGCAGCAGCAGCGTCATCAGCCAAAGCAGAGTCACTCAAAGCACCTATCAGTGGCTGAACGTTGTAGCCACCGATCATGGTACCGAGGATCTGTACAGCACGCTTTTTGTCAATCAGGGGAGAACTCTTCGCGCCGGTCAGGATCTCGGCCAGGAAACCGGCCTTGACTTCAGCAGCGGGGTCAACACCGGGCGAAACACGCTCGGTGAAAAGATTCATCATGAACTCTTCCTTGCCTGCAGGCGGATTCGGTAGCAGTTCACAGAGGCCGGTGGTCTGCTCAGGGGTGAGGGGTAACGCCGGAATCCCTTGGGCGCTACGTTCTTTTTCATGCATCAGGTAAGCTTCAATCATCTTCTCTCTCCTTCATCAAGTTGTTAGCAGCGAAAGATCACCACCGAATATAAATTGCTCGTTCTCACGAAGTTTTAGGTTATAGCTGAGCTGAAACCTGCATACTGTATACGATTTCAACCCCTCCGTCAACGCACAAACAGACCTCATTTACGTCTTATTTAACAGATATTTTCACCATAATTTTCTTACGTTTAGTCACAATAAAAATCGCATAATCCAAGGCATCGACAGTGTGACATATTCTGACGTCAGATGATGTTTTACTCAAAATCACAGACGAAGGAGGTTAATATGTTTGAGATCATTATGTTGTTTGCTTTTCTATTGGTAGCGACCAGTCAATTACTCCCCGGCAAGCATACCAGCAACAGGCTGACGGCGAGGAAAACAGACCACGGCAAAAAGAAGCAACGTAAACTATTGCAGCAATCTGCAAAAAGGTCAGAAAAAAACCCGGGAAACGCAAAACGCCGAAACCGTGATTATGCATATGCCGCATAACCGGTTCCGGCGTTCAAATTTTGAGAAAAGGGGTCATGTGCCAGCCTGCCCTTCATTGTGAGCAGAAGACGGCAAACTCAAGCGGGGGCAGAAGATGGATACTTGTATGACATGACAGATTACACCAACAGAGTCAGGCTTTGCCCATTGGCCGCTGTCTTCTCATCAGAACCGAGCCGTCACCGCTGTTGAAAATGACTTTACGACCCTGATGACCACCGAGATTTTTAACGACCACCGAGATACCGAGGGGTTCCAAGTTTTCAAGGCAACGACATGGCCCCCCGGGTCACACAAGAGGGTCATTTTCATGAGACTGAACGGACGGCAGCCACAGCGTCACAGTCGTGCCCTTCTGCGGAGAGCTTTGATAGATCACGCCGCCGCCATGCCCTTCCATGAGGTTCTTGATAATCGGGACACCCAGGCCAACACCGAAGTTCTTGGTACTGTACATAGGCTCAAAGATACGTGCCATAACTTCTGCACTCATCCCTACCCCAGTGTCACGCACGTTAATTTCACATCGTCCATCGGCAAGCAATGTGTTGATTTCCAGGGATTTATCAGTAACAGAGACCTCCTCCATAGCTTGCAGGGCATTGGTAATCACATTCACAAGAACCCTGCGTAATCGCTCCTTGTCGATCGAGACAACAGCCTGAGAATTGAGTATCCATTGACAGATAACGTCAGCAGGGAAAGTGAGTTCATCAAGTAGCTCTGCGAGCCATTCATCAATCGCAACAGCTTCTTTTTCAATTTTTCGCTGGCGGGAGAAATCAAGGAGGTCGCTGATGATACTGTCGCAACGTTCGACATTCCGTTCTGCCAGTTGCAGAGGCCTGGCCAGATGAGAAAAACCATCCCCTTGCAAGGCATCCTTGAGGAGATAAAGGGAATTTGCAACGGTACCAAGGGGGTTACGTATTTCGTGACTGACAGTTGCAGTCAACTGACCCAGAACCGCGAGTCTTTCTTTCTGGACCAACTCCTGTTGGGCTACCTCCAACTGTTCCGTCCGCTGCTTGACAAGATCTTCCAGTTGGAGGCGATAGCGTTCCAGCTCATTCTCCGCTGCTTTTCGATCGGAAACATCTTGAGCCATGGAGAGAACACCTATGATCTCGCCAGAGAGATCATGTACGGGGGTATTGTACCACTCACAGATAATAGTTTTTCCTGCCTTGGTCAGGTTGGCGTTGACACTGTGAGCTGAAGTGTCGCCTGCCATTAGTTTGGGCCACAGGGTTAGCATTTCATCGCGCAACTCTTCTGCAACAATGGTATTGAATGGCGAACGCCCGGCCATTTCCTCCTCGGTAAAACCAAAGATCGCTTCGGCCGCAGGATTCCACATATTGACCGTAAATTCCGGTGACCAGTAAATACAGCCAATCGGCATGCGATCAATGAGCAGGAGCAGGCTTTCATTCGCCTCACGGAGTTTTTCGACCGCTTCTTTGCGCTCAGAGACATCACGGACAGCAGCAATGACGCGGCTCTGGTTACCGATCAACGCTCTGCGCAGGTTGACATCGGTCCAGAAAATCTCTCCTGTCGCTTTACGCGAGCGCCATTCAAAAGTACAGCTGCCATGCTCTTGAGCGAGTTCTAATTTGAGTTGGGCCTCTTCCGGACCATAAGGGCTCTCGCCCTGGCTGGTCGCTTCAACACCACCGACAAGAGCTGCCTCGTAGGTCGTGTTAAACATATTCAGCATCGATTGGTTCACATCCAGGACCTGCCCTGTTTCTGAGTCGTGGATAAAAATGGCATCACTGGTCGCGTTAAAAATTTGCCTGTAATTCTGTTCACTGCGGCTTAAGTCATCCAGCAGCTCTTTCTGCTCTGTGACATCAATCATAACCCCAAGCAGACGGACTGGGCGACTGTCCTCAACAACCACTGTGACCAGATCGCGGATCCAGACAACTCGGCCATCAGCTGCGATCATGCGATATTCAAAGTCATGATCTTCATGTTTTTCAGTCATCAACTGACAGTAGGATGTCGCCTGAGCCAGATCCTCGACATGCATCTTCTCCTCCCAGAAGGACTCTACTTCATACCAGTCCTGCAGGGGATAACCGAGAATGGTCTCTGCCTGTTTACTAACAAACAGGAAACGAAACGAAGGATACTCCATCTCCCAGACAATGCCATCGATCGAGTTGACCAGATCACGAAAGCGTCGTTCATTGGTAACGATTGACTCCTCACGCATTTTGATCGCGTGAGTCATGCTCGCAATCTGGTTGGCGAGCTCATCGATCTCAACAAAGCCCGAGGGCCGAAAGTGGAAATCATAATGGCCGTCCGCGATCAGGTTGGTGCGTTCACCCAACGAAATCAAAGGCGTCATCAGACGCCGAACATTGAAGAGAGCAATAATGCTGGCCAGCGTGACAGCAACGGCCATAAAAAAGATAAGCAGGTTGCGTATATCATTGATCGGAGCCTGGACGATATGCATATCGAGGCCAACCCAGACAACCCAGTCCGAGGTCGGAACCGGGCTGACGCTCTCAAGAGTATGCGATGGTCCCTGTTTGAATTCCTGGGTCGACTCAACACCCTCCATGGCAGAAACAACAGCAGGGTGATCACCGAAGTTAACCCGCTGCATGGCCTTTTCCGTAACATTGTGAGCGACCAGGGTGCCGCTCTGGTCAATGATCGAAACTTCAACACCGACATTAGAGTATCTTTGCAGTAAGTTACCCAAACTGCTCAAACGGATATTCCCGAGCAGGAAGCCCCCCGGCATGGGCATGCCATGTGTCACAGAGGGTTCGCCTGTCACCAGGGATACAAAAGTATTACTCCAGACCGGCGTCTTTAACTCTTCGCCAGACCGAAAAACCTGATGTCCGGAAAAATCCAGATCAACGTAGTCATCACTTCGCGCCAACAATTTTGGTAAAACGCCGAGGCTAACTACTCTATATTGATCATCAAGCAGGTAAATGGACTCAAAGAAACGGGAGTTACGAACCACGTTGGCAAGAAAATCATCGGCGCGGCCTGGCTGCAACATATCTTTCGTGGAAAGGACCTGCTCAACATGACGCAAATCCGAACGGACTTCCAGAAGGAAGGAATCCACCTCGTCAGCGATGCTTCTGGCTTGCGCCCCGTTACGCTCACGCACACCATCAAGTTGATAGCTGGAAATCAGCTGAATATTGATCAGACCAAAGACAAGGACAGGAACAGCGGCAACCAACAGGAAGTTAAGAGTTAAAGCGCGTTTCAGTGAGAAGAGCAAAGGCATGTTTGTTGATGGGCCCGTCTGCCAGAACAAGGAAAGCGCCTGCAAAACTCAAGGAGCGCAGACGCTTGTCAGTAATCAATTAATGTTTAACCACCGGTGGAGAATCGTTCTTAAGTTCGTCGATAAAGCCGAACATCTCTTTCAAGCGAAAGGGTTTGCGCAGGATATCGATGGCACCTGCCTTACGAGCGGTATCCAGCAGAGCCGCTTCACTGAACCCAGTCATCATGACAATCTTGGCCGAAGGACAAAAACTCCGGATCTCGGCCAGGCTCTCTACACCATTTATACCAGGAAGCTTGATATCCATAAAAGCGATATCGTAGCAGAGACTGCGAAATTTACGGATGGCCTCCTCACCTGTACGTGCGATATCCACGTGACAGTCACGAACCCCCAAAGCAATCATCAGACTCTCCGCAAAATCCGGATCGTCTTCAACAATCAGCACTTTTACGTATTCATCGGACATCAAGCACCTCTTAATCCACAATTTATTGCAATTATTTATATCACAGAAGAAGGTAAACCGCTACCAATGCGAGTGATTAATATGGAAGAAAAGTCCAGATCTTGAGTATTTAGCAAAAAGCCGGACAGCACTGCTGTCCGGCTTTTAAACTGTTTCCGCAACCTTGTACAAACGATCAGCAACACCGGCATCATGTCACACTGCTGTATACAATGGTTTGGCTTTTGCACCTGAACCGACAATAGAACCACCCAAGCATTTATCACTACAGAGTCACGGAGAACACAGAGATAAGCAAAAGGTTCTACTCTTTCTCTGCGGCTCTGCGTTAATCATCTTATTGAATTACAGAACCATCTAAATACAAACAAGGCCATCCCGAAGAAAGGATGACCTTGTTGTTAAACTATCTAGTGCCGCGTCAACGACAAACTGACGCATCCAACTTGTTCTTTTCCGCGCCTGCTTCGTTATGTCTTAAGCCACGTAGTTACAACTATGTGACTCAATCATAATTAATCGACGACCTTGAACTGACCATCTTCAATAACGGTCAGGAAGAGCTTTCTTTCAACATCTCCATAGCTATCGAGAGTCATCTCCGATTGCAGACCGGGGAATCGACGCACATCAAGGAGAGCCTTCTTTAGGCTGGTTTCAGCTGTGCTTTTTAACAAGCCGGCAAAAAGGTAGGAAACCGCGTCGTATGAGAGAACAGTCGCAAAAGAAGGTGCGTAGCCGAAACGCCCGGTAAATTTTTCTTTGAATGCCAGGTAACGGGGTTCCTGATTGTTGGGGTTAAAACTATGGAAAGATTGCATGCCATTAACGGCGCGTCCTCCGAAACTTAGTAAATCTGTGGTCGAAGCCCATTCGGAAGAGAAGAGCGCGACCGGGCTTTCAAGTTTACGGATCTGCTGAGCTAAAAGGGCGGTATCGATGGCGCTGCTGAGTAACAGGACACCATCCGGACCTGATTGCAGAATCTGCTTGGCAATCGGCAGAAAGTGGGCTTCAGGTTTTGAAGTGAACGCCTCCACAGCAACGACCTGACCGCCATGCCCTTCGAAAGCTTCTGTGAAACTGTTCAGCCAGTTTTCAGTAAAAGCCCGATTGGAGAGGTCATAAACGACTGCGAATCGTTTAAGGTTAATATCTTGTGCGACATAAGACGCCAACTGTTGAGCATTCTTACTGATAGGAGCTGTGACTCGCAGGAAAAAATCATCAAGACCGGACAATTGATCGGTTTTTGCCGTCGGACTGATCATGACAACCTTGCTGGCGTTAACCAGGGGCTGTGCTTCAACCGCCATCGAGCTGGTCAAAGGTCCGATAATGGCGACGACCTGTTGATCAATCACCTCATTGATCGCCCGTTTGAGAGCTTCGACATTTTGCTGGTCGTCCCTTGTCACCAGCTCAAGTTTACGGCCTGAGATTCCGCCCGCCTGATTCTGTTCTTCAACAGCGAGAGTTACGGCATCGCGTCCGGCGACACCCAGGTCAGCAACACGCCCTGTTAAGCCAGCGACAAAACCGATTTTGAGAGGGGCTTCTTCAGTACATGAGACGAGGGGCAGGCTGACACAGAGGAGAAGCGCTGCCACAGACAAGCGTCTTAAGTGTGAAAACATTCTGCCAGCCATTGCACAGTCTCCCCCATTCAGAAAGTGAATTACGGTAAAGAACAACAGTTTTCCAGGCCATTCGATTTAAGAAAAATACAACTCGCCCGCATTGACACAGAGCTGTAGGGAAAATCAGACCTTCCTGTAGACCGAAGGAGCCCTCTACTTAAGCGGCAGGTTCAAGCCCAGCAAAGTCTCAGAATGGCTAAGGAATATGTAACGTCCTGACTCCAGGTTATCGACCAGCTTTGACAACAACCTTTCCTGGGTTGGCCGATCGAAGTAAATAATGACGTTCCTGCAAAAAACAATATCAAACGGCTCACGGAACTGTTCCGGCTTGAACGGTTTAACTATCCAGCCAGAGACTCCAGCATGTCGACCTGGGCACCGGAAAGCTTGGCCAGCGCATCAAAACCATCCTCAGCTTCCACCACCTGGTAGCCGGCATTTCCCAGCGCCAGTTGCAGCACCTGACGAACGATTTCGGAGTCATCTACAATCAGAATGTACTTTGCCATTACGACTCCTTAACGGGGGTCGAGATTCCTGTTGCTCCCCTCTTAATGCAAGCATAACAAAGGTGGAAAATACTACAACATATGGGGCATTGGTCAGGAACTGACAGCAAACAAAAGCACTACAATATTTTTATCTGATTATCCACTTTACTCAACTTAGACAAAAACTAAATCTGCCTCACGCCCGTTCGCTATGCTCACTTGAGACGCAGAGATCGCAGAGGAAGACAAAACCTAGAAAGCTAGCAGCCTATCGGACTATCTGGGCTGAAGCGAAAATTTGACCGTTTGAGAACAGATTTTGGCTCT
>JAAXQF010000290.1 GCA_012974435.1 Desulfuromonadales bacterium
TGTGCCCTCTGTGTCTCTAGTGAGAGAAACGAACGGGTGGTAAAGAGAATTATTAATCCTGACTATAGCTACTGGAGTGAAGTAGATAACCAGATAATTAAAAATATTCGAGTGCTGATTATGTAGAATCGGAAAATTTGTAAAGAAAAGAGTGATCGACAAACTCATCGTATTGACAAAAATGATTGTACAAGTCATATTTCCTGATTGTACTCGACCTACCCACCCACACGGGAGGGCAAAAACCTTATAAAGTAAAAGCGGAGGCATCGCTTCCGTTTCCCAATAACCGAGGATCAATAATGACAGACCATATAGGGATGCCTCCCGCACAGGGCCTTTACGACCCCGCCAACGAACACGACAACTGTGGTGTCGGTTTTATCGCCAACATCAAAGGCCGCAAAAGCCACTCTATCGTCAAGCGTGGCATTGAGATTCTTTGCAACCTGACCCATCGTGGTGCCGTGGGTGCCGACCCTCTGGATGGTGACGGCGCAGGCCTGATGATCCAGACCCCTGATGCCTACTACCGCGAGGTCTGTGATTTCGAGCTGCCAGAGGCAGGTAATTTCAGTGCCGGCATCGTGTTCCTGCCTCAAGACAAAGCTTGCCGCGAAGCATGCATAGAGGTATTGAACCAAGAACTGGTTCGGGTCGGCTGCAGCGTCCTTGGCTGGCGTGATATCCAGACCGATGGCAACACCATTGGTCGCAACGCCCGCTCTGTAGAGCCTAAGGTTATGCAAATTTTTGTTGGGCTGGGTGACGTCGATCTTCCACGCTTCGAACTGATGCTTTACCTGGCCCGCAAGCGCGCCGAAAACACTATCCGCGACGAGAAGCTTGCCGGCGCTGAACTCTTCTACATTTGCTCGCTCTCCAGTCGCACTGTCCTTTATAAAGGCATGCTGCTCTCGGAGCAGTTGGACACCTTCTTTCCGGAACTGGCCGATGAACGTCTCGTCAGCTCTATTGCCTTTGTTCATCAGCGCTACAGCACCAACACCTTCCCGACCTGGGATCTGGCCCAACCCTTTCGCTATGCGGCTCACAACGGTGAGATTAATACCCTGCGCGGCAACATCAATCGTATGCGGGCCCGAACTGCCCTGTTCGAGCATTCTGAACTGGGAGATGCGATTAAGGATCTGGATCCGATCATCATCGAAGGGAGCTCTGACACCGCTTGTCTCGATAATGCCCTTGAGCTACTTTTAGTCACAGGGCGGAGTCTGGCCCACTCGCTGGCGATGCTGGTCCCGGAAGCATGGGTCTCCAAGGCTCACCTGCGCAAGGAAGTGAAAGGCTTCTTCGAATACCATGCAACCATGATGGAGCCCTGGGACGGCCCGGCCAACATTGTGGCCTGCGACGGCCGACAGGTTGTTGCCATCCTCGACCGCAACGGACTACGCCCGGCCCGCTACTGGGTCACCAGCGACGACGAGATTATTTATGCCTCTGAAGCCGGTGTCCTGGAAATTGCCCCGGAAAAGATCCTGCGGAAAGAACGTCTGGCCCCAGGCAAGATGATCCTGATCGATGTCGAAACCGGCGAATTCAAGGAAGACCATGAACTCAAAGGCGATCTTGCTGCGGAACAACCCTATGCTGCGTGGGTTCGCGACCAATTAATCTCTCTCGATGATCTGCCTACTCCAGCACCCAGACGACTCCCCCGGCGCGATGAACTTAAGCGCAGGCAGGAGAGCTTTGGCTATACCCTGGAAGAGATGCGTGAAATCATGGCGCCAATGGCCATCAACGGTCAGGAGCCAGTCAGCTCGATGGGCACTGACACTCCGGTGGCAGTTCTATCGAGACAAAGCAAGCTTCTCTACTGGTACTTTTCTCAGCTCTTCGCCCAGATCACCAACCCTCCGATTGATCCCCTTCGTGAAGAAGTGGTCATGAGCCTGGTACAGTACCTGGGACCGGCGCGCAATATCCTCATGCCTGGCCCGGAGCACTGCCGGATGCTCGAACTCGACCACCCGGTTATTACCAACGATGTGCTTGAGCAATTACGCCATAGCGATATTGATGGTTTCCGTGGCACCACGCTGAGCACTCGCTTCGCCTCGGAGCAGGGCCCTGAGGCTCTTGAGCGACGCTTGCAGGAACTTTTCGTCGAAGCCGAGGAGGCGATCGATGCCGGCCGCACCATTCTGGTGCTTTCTGACCGTGGTGTCAGTGCTGAGAAAGCGCCTATCCCTTCACTTCTGGCACTTTCCGGTATCCATCACCACCTGATCCGGGTCGGCAAGCGCAGTCAATGCTCGCTCGTCGTAGAAACTGGCGAGGCGCGTGACGTCCATCATTTTGCTCTGCTGCTTGGTTATGGTGCCACAGCGATCAATCCCTACCTCGCCTTTCAAACCCTTCAGGACATGGTCCTTCTGGGGATGCTGCCCGGCCAGGACGGCAACAAACATGCTGACGAAGAAACCGACATCGTCTATCAATACACCAAGAACTACATCAAGGCGGTCGGCAAGGGCCTGCTCAAAGTCTTCTCCAAGATGGGAATCAGCACACTGCAGAGTTACTGCAGCGCCCAGATCTTCGAAGTTGTCGGTCTGGACCAGGATTTCATCAGCAAATATTTTCCAGGCACCGCCAGTCGCATCGGTGGCGCCGGGCTGAATGAGATCGCAACAGAGAGCCTGATGCGCCACCGCAATGCCTACGCCCGGCAAGTGGACCCCAACCGTGGTCTGGAGCGTGGTTCCGAATACTCCTGGCGTCGTGAAGGGGAAGCCCACCTCATGAATCCAGAGGTAATCGCTATGCTGCAGCATGCTGTGCGCTCCGGAAATCGCGACGACTTCAGCCGTTATTCTGCCCTGGTCGACAATCAGAGCGAGCAACTCTGCACGCTGCGTGGTCTGTTCAAGTTCAAGAATCAGAAGCCATCGATTCCCCTTGAAGAAGTCGAACCTATCAGCGCCATCATCAAGCGCTTCTGTACCGGTGCCATGAGCCTCGGCTCTATCTCTGAAGAGGCCCACGAAACACTGGCCATCGCCATGAATCGTCTCGGCGGCAAATCCAACACCGGAGAAGGCGGCGAAGACCCTCGCCGTTTCACCCCGGACGCCAACGGCGATTCGCGCCGTAGCGCCATCAAGCAGATAGCGTCGGGACGCTTCGGTGTCACACCCCACTATCTGGTCAACGCCGACGAGCTGCAGATCAAGATCGCCCAGGGCGCCAAGCCCGGCGAGGGAGGGCAGCTGCCCGGCCACAAGGTCAGCGAGTACATCGGTGAACTACGCTTCAGCGTCCCCGGTGTCACCCTGATTTCTCCGCCGCCGCATCACGACATCTACTCGATTGAAGATCTTGCACAGTTGATTTTCGACCTGAAAAACTGCAACCCCAAAGCCGATATCACCGTCAAGCTGGTGAGTGAAGTCGGCGTCGGCACCGTTGCCGCAGGGGTCAGTAAAGGCCACGCTGAGCGCGTCATTATTGCCGGCCACGATGGTGGCACCGGCGCCTCACCAAGCTCTTCGATCAAGCATGCCGGCATCCCCTGGGAAATCGGTTTAGCAGAAACTCAGCAAACTCTGGTTCTCAACGACTTGCGCGGCCGCATTATCGTGCAGACCGATGGCCAACTGCGCACCGGTCGCGATGTCATCATCGCGGCGCTGCTCGGCGCCGAGGAATATGCCTTTGCCACCGTAGCACTGGTAACCGTGGGTTGCATTATGATGCGCAAATGCCACCTCAACACTTGCCCGGTTGGTGTTGCCACTCAGGACAAGTCTCTGCGCGCCAAGTTCACCGGCAAGCCAGAACACGTGGTCAACTATTTCACCTTCCTCGCCGAAGAGGTCCGTGAATTGATGGCCGAATTGGGTGTGCGGACATTAGACGAACTGATCGGTCAGACCCAGTACCTGGAGATGGACGATGCGATCAAACACTGGAAGAATCAGGGTCTTGATTTCTCGCGCATTCTCACCAAACCCGATGTCGATACCAATGTTGCCATCCGACGCATTCAGGCACAGGAACATGGCCTGGAAAATCAACTCGACAACCAGTTGATCAAACTCGCCGCACCGGCATTGGAGCGCAAGGAAAAGGTGTCCATCGAGATGCCGATCCGCAACTCCAACCGGACCTTCGGCACCATGCTCTCGGGTCAGATTGCCATGCGCCATGGCCGCGAAGGGCTCCCCGCAGGCACCATCAACATCAAACTGACCGGCATTGCAGGCCAGAGCTTTGGTGCATTCCTGGCGCCAGGCATTGATCTGAAGTTGATCGGCGAAGCCAATGATTACGTCGGCAAGGGGATGGCCGGTGGACAGATCATCATCCACCCCGACCCTAAGGCCCCCTTTGTCTGGCATGAAAACTCGATCGTCGGCAACACCGTCCTCTATGGTGCCACCGGCGGCGAGGTCTTCTTCGCCGGCAAAGCTGGTGAGCGCTTCTGCGTACGTAACTCTGGTGCCACTGCAGTTGTCGAGGGCACCGGGGATCACGGTTGCGAATATATGACCGGAGGGAACCTGATCTGTCTGGGTCGCACCGGACGAAATTTCGCTGCGGGTATGTCCGGAGGCTTTGCCTACGTTCTGGATGAAGACAACCGCTTCCGTCGCCGTTGCAACCAGGCCATGATCGATCTCGAGCAAATGGACGCTGATGACGAAGACACCCAGTGGCTACAGGACATCATCACCAAACATCACCAACTGACTGGCTCGCCCCGTGCGGCAGAGATTCTCGCCAACTGGGACGATTATCTGCCGCGTTTCGTTCGCGTCTTCCCCCGTGAATACCGCCGGGTACTGACCGAACGGGCGACCAAGGCTCAGAAAGAGAAGGAGGCCACCCATGGGTGACCCACGCGGATTTATCAAACATGGCCGTCGCGACAAGACCCTGCAATCGGTCAATTCGCGCTTGCAACATCATGAAGAGCAATATGACTATCCCAGGGAAGAGAAGGTCAAGACCCAGGCTTCTCGCTGCATGGATTGCGGCGTTCCCTTCTGCATGACCGGCTGCCCGCTGGGCAATCTGATCCCGGAATGGAACGACCTGGTCTACCGTGGCCAGTGGCAACAGGCGCTTCAGGCCCTGCACGCCACTAACAACTTTCCGGAGTTTACCGGTCGGGTCTGTCCTGCTCCCTGCGAGACATCCTGTGTCCTCGGCATCAACGAACCCGCTGTGACGATCAAGCTGCACGAAGTATCAATCGTCGACAAGGGCTTCGAAGAGGGCTGGATTGTCCCTCAACCGCCAACCCAACGCAGCGAAAAAACAGTTGCCATCATCGGCGGTGGGCCTGCTGGACTGGCCTGTGCCCAACAGTTGAATCGCGCTGGCCACACCGTGACTGTGATTGAAAAAGCAGACCGTGCTGGAGGCCTGGTGATGTATGGCATCCCTCACTACAAGTTGCGCAAGGAGAAGGTCCAGCGTCGTATCGACCTTTTGCAGGCGGAAGGGATAGAGTTCCGTTACTCCTGCGAAGTCGGTAAGGATGTGGAGTTTGATGAGATCAAGTCTGAATTCGACGCAGTCGTTATTGCCACGGGTGCCGAAGAGCCACGCGATCTCCCCGTCGACGGCCGCGCCCTGGAGGGTATTCACTTCGCGATGGAGTTTTTACCCCAGCAGAATCGCGCCAACTGGGGAGACAGTAACATTGCCGCCCTGCACCCAAAAAAGCAGACGATCAGCGCCAAAGGCAAAAAAGTCATTGTCATCGGTGGCGGAGATACCGGTTCGGATTGCATCGGCACGTCGATGCGCCAGGGAGCAACCAGCGTAGTCAACTTCGAGCTTCTCGAGCAGCCCCCGAATCAACGCGGCGCCGATAATCCCTGGCCACAGTGGTCACGCATCATGCGTGTCAGCACTTCGGTTGAGGAGATGCAAGTTATGGGTGGTGAGGTTTTTCACGAGATCATGACCACACGCTTTATCGGCAGGGGCAAAACAGTCACCGGACTCGAGACCGTCAAGGTCAAATGGGTCGATGGCCGACCAGAAAAGATCGAGGGGAGTGAGCATACCTGGAAATGCGACCTCGTCCTTCTGGCGATGGGTTATCTAGGGCCGCGCTCGGAGTTGGTTAAACAGTGTGGCTGCGAAACGGACTTGCGTTCCAACATCAAAACCGATCCCAAAACTCGCATGAGCTCGATCGATGGTGTTTTTGCAGCCGGCGACTGTCGTCGAGGTCAGAGTCTTGTGGTTTGGGCCATCAGCGAGGGACGTGAGGTTGCTCGTTGCGTCGACATCTACCTGACCGGTGCAGAGAGTTTCTTGCCTAAAGTGCGTTTGGAGCCCTTCGTGTACTGATCCGGTCAACAGGGTTTAATTGACAACATATTGAGAGCAACAGATCGTTAATCTGTTGCTCTTTTTTTGTTCTTATACAATCGAAAAACCGTCGGGATTGCCCGACAGCAACGTCATTTTCTTTGTAGCGACAAAGAAAACGA
>JAAXQF010000593.1 GCA_012974435.1 Desulfuromonadales bacterium
GTAATCTGCTTGGCCAGGGACAGGATGTTTACCTGATCGACTGGGGTTATGCCGACCGCATGGACCGGCACCTGACCATGGATGATTTGATCAACGGCTTTATGGGTGACTGCATCGATCATATCTGCAATCAGCATCAGCTCGATGCCATCAACCTGCTCGGCGTCTGCCAGGGGGGCACCTTCTCGGCTATCTACGCAGCGCTTCATCCGGAGAAGATTCAAAACCTGATCACCCTGGTGACGCCGGTCGATTTTGAAACCGATGACGGCTTGCTGTTTTCCTGGAGCAAGCATATGGATATCGACCTGATGGTCGATGCCTACGGGATCATTCCGGGCGACCTGATGAACCAAGCCTACCAGATGCTGCAGCCGTTCACCCTGAGTGTACAGAAGTATATCAACCTGGTCGATACCATGGCCGATGCTGACCGACTGACCGACTTCCTGCGCATGGAGAGCTGGATCTTCGACAGCCCCGACCAGCCGGGTGAAGTACTGCGCCAGTTCATCAAAGACCTGTTTCAACAGAACAAGCTGGTCAAAGGAGAGTTTGAAATCGGCGGCCAGCGGGTCGATCTCAGGCAGATTACCATGCCGGTGCTCTGCATCTACGCCGACTTCGACACCCTGGTGCCGCCGGTAGCGTGTAAGAAGTTGCTCGAGTATGTCGGTACCAAGGACAAGCAGGAACTCTCCTTCCCGGTTGGCCATATCGGCATGTTCGTTTCCGGCAAAACCCAGGCCACCCTGGCCCCCAGAATTGCCGAGTGGGTCAATCAAAGAGTGTGAGATTTCGGCATATTTAATTTTCTTTCTTAAAGAGGGTTTGATGATAATCAAGGATAAAGTATTTGTTATTACCGGTGCGGCGCGCGGACTCGGCTTCGCGATCGCCAAAGATCTTGCCACCTTCGGTGGCAAACTGGCCCTGGTCGACATGAACCAGGAAGGGCTTGAAGAGGCGGCCAACACGTTGCGGGAGTATAATGTCGAAATGCGCTGTTACACCGCCAACGTAGCCATCGAAGCAGATGTGGTCGCCCTATTCGACAGCATTCAGCAGGATTTCGGCCAGATCGACGGACTGGTCAACAATGCCGGCATCACCCGCGATGCGCTGCTGGTCAAACACAAAAATGGCGAAACCCAAAAAATGTCGTTAACGGCCTGGCAGCAGGTCATCGACGTCAACCTGACCGGGGTCTTCCTCTGCGGCCGCGAAGCGGCCGCCAAAATGGTCGAAAACAACCGCAAGGGCGTGATCGTCAACATCAGCAGCATCAGCCGAGACGGCAATATCGGCCAGAGCAACTATTCGGCCGCCAAGGCCGGGGTCGCCGCGCTGACCGCCACCTGGGGTAAAGAGCTGGCCCGACACGGGATCCGCGTCGGCGCCGTCGCCCCCGGCTTCGCCAATACCGAATTGATTAAGTCGATTCCGGAAGCGGTGCTCGACAAATTGAAAGCGCAGATCCCCCTGCGGCGCCTCGCCGAACCGGAGGAGATTGCCCACACCGTGCGCTACATCATCGAAAACGATTACTTCACCACGCGAGTGATCGCGATCGGTGGCGGGATGCAAGTGTAAAAAACTTTGAGTAAACGAAAAGGGAGACTGCGCTGTGTAGTCTCCCCTTTTTTTGTCCATTAACCACTAAACCATAATTCAGACACTGGCCAAAGCTTTGTGCGGTAAGTAGGGCACCAGCCGGCCGGTGGTCGATTCCCGTTGGGCACCACTTTATCGTCAGGTTGGCACAATCGGGCCGGTGGTTTCACCCAAGCGCTATGTGGTCTGTGACATCTCAGGAGCCATCCAGCATCTGGCAGGGATGAAAAGTGAGAGTTCGTGCAGGCGATCAATACCGACAAAGATGCACCTATGATTGAAGTGGCCGATGTGCTGGTCGTCGCTGACCTCAAACAGTTCGCACCAGCGTTGACCGAAAAACTGATGAAGTAGGATCGAGCCACTCCTGGCCTTTAGTCAATTTATACAGAAAGGGGAAAACCATGCAGGAAGTATTCATTATTGAGGCTTTGCGTACACCCTTTGGCAGTTTTGGCGGCAGCTTAGCGGATATCCCGGCGCCACAGTTGGCGGCGACGGTGGTCAAGGAATTGATCGCCAGAACCGGAGTGCCAGTTGAACAGGTCGGGCAGTTTATTGCGGGACAGGTGATTCAGGCTGGTGTCGGCCAGGCCCCGGCGCGGCAAGCGATGCGTGCTGCCGGACTCCCGGACGGTATTCACGCGATGACGATCAACAAGGTCTGCGGCAGCGGTCTCAAAGCTATGATGCTCGGCGCCGATTCGATCCGCCTCGGTGACGATGAACTGGTGATTGCTGGCGGCATGGAAAACATGTCGTTAATTCCTTACGCTCTGCCGAACGCCCGTTATGGAATGCGTATGGGCAATGGTCAGGCGATCGATTTGCTGCTTCGCGATGCCCTGCACGACCCGGATACCGGCCGCCATATGGGCGAGATCACCGAAGTCGTGATTGCCGCACATGGGATCAGTCGCGAAGCCCAGGACAAATACGCCATCAGTTCCTATAACCGCGCCCAGGCTGCGGCTAAGCGCGGTTTTCACGCCAAAGAGATTGTCCCGGTTGTGAAGTCGACCCGTAAAGGGGACGTCACCATCGACAGCGATGAAGAACCCCTCCGGGTCAATTTCGACAAATTTCCCGAATTGCGTCCAGTATTCAAAAAGGATGGCAGCCTGACCGCCGGAAATGCCTCAACCATCAACGACGGCGCGGCCTTTGCCCTTTTGGCCAGCGGCGTGGCGGTGGATAAATATGGCCTGAAGGCTAAGGCGAAACTGGTCGCTTATGCGACCAACAGCCTGCATCCGGATCAGTTCCCTGTCGCCCCGATCGGCGCCATCGAAAGGGTCTGTGCCAAAGCCGGTCTATCCCTTGAGCAGATTGACCTGTTCGAAATCAATTCCGCCTTTTCTGCAGTCGCGCTGATGACGATCAACCGGCTGAAAATTGAGCGCGACAAGGTCAATATCAACGGTGGTGCAATCTCTATCGGTCACCCGGTCGGTGCCAGTGGCGGCCGCCTGGTCGCCACCCTCCTAAACGGGTTGGAAGAAACCGGTGGGCGTTATGGGCTGGCAACTCTTTGTATCGGCGGGGGTGAAGCAGTCGCGGCGGTATTTGAGAGGCTCTAATCTCGCCATAGAGGAAATAGTCGATTGGTCCAAACCCATACTCAGGTTGTAACAAACGAATAATTTGAACCTCTACTTTGACCACCAGTTATTACTGCACCCAAGTCCTTTAAAAAGTAGACACAAAAAGGTCAAGACTTTCTAGGGTCAGCCTGAAATTGTAACCAATGACTGCCTCAATGACGCTGTGCCGTCTCAGTTCACGTCTGATCTTTGGCGGCACGTTAGACCTTTAGCCAGACAGAAAGACAGGAGTTTCGGTTACGCCATTGAATTTGGGCGCTGTCGAATCGTGACCGGAAATGTCGTTGAAATAATTGTTTCCAGATTGTCTAAAGTGCCCCTGTGCGGTCCCGTTGGAGAGGCAGTCTTTCAGGCCTTCCCAGGCAATACCCAGAAAAACGAAATAGCGAAATATATACCTTTCAATGGTGGTGGAAACTGGCCTATAGTGACCAAAATTAGCCACCAGTAAAATTTGCAAGATGAGCTTGAGGGGACTTTCATGGCCAGAGACAGAGAGACAATTCACATCCTTTTAGTTGAAGGCTCTGAGAATCATGCGACTCTCATTCGAGAAGCCCTGGAGTCTGGGCACATCCCGGTCAAGTTAACTGTCGCGCAAAATCTTGCAGAAGCTCATGCCTGCCTGAGCGAGTCTCTTCCCCATCTGGCAATCATTGATTTGCTTCTGCCCGACGGTAATGGCGTCGAGCTTTTGCCGACCCAAAAGGAAAAGCTGGCCTACCCTGTCGTGATAATGAGCAGCCAAGGGGACGAGCAAACAGCGGTCGACGCAATGAAGGCCGGGGCGGTGGATTATGTGGTCAAATCATCCGCAACGCTGGCCGAAATGCCCCGTATAGTAGAAAAAGCACTACGCGAATGGAGGCACATCACCGAGCGTAAACAGTCGCACGAAGCCCTTCAGGAGAGCGAGGAGAGGTTCCGATCTTTTTTCGAGTCGGCGGCCTCCGGCATGGCCATCATCGACCTTGAGGGGAGGGTGCTGCGGGTCAATCCGACCTTCTGTCGTCTTTCCGGCTACAGCGAGGCCGAAGTGCTGGAAATGAATATCCTTGAGGTGACCCACCCCGATGACCGGGAGAAAACGCGGCACCTTTACGACGATATCCGGGTGGGGCGCCGCCGAGTCGTCGACCATGAGAAGCGCTACCTGTGCAAGGACGGTTCGGTTGTCTGGGGCCATGCCACGGTGGCAGGAGTATTCGGCTCGGACGGAGCCCTGCGTTATTTTGCCGCCAACGTGCATGACATCACCGAGTCCAAGCGTGCACAGGACCAGATACGCGAGTCGCAGCAGAGGCTGCAGTTGGTCATCGACTACATCCCCCAGCACGTGTTCTGGAAAGACCGCGATTCCGTCTACATCGGTTGCAATCGCAACTTTGCCAGGGCCGCGGGGGTGGAGAGGCCCCAAGATCTCATCGGTAAGACCGACTACGACCTGGCCTGGAAGAGGGCAGAGGCCGATTTCTTCCGGGAGTGCGACCGCCGGGTGATGGAGGCGGACACGCCGGAGCTGCATATCATCGAGCCACAGCTTCAGGCCGATGGTAAACAGGCTTGGTTGGATACGAACAAAGTTCCCTTCCATGACGCCGAAGGAAACGTTGTCGGCATCCTCGGCACCTTCGAGGACTTCACCGAACGCAAGCGGGCGGAGGAGGAACTTCGCGCCGCTCATCGACAAATGCAGGACATCATCGAATTTCTGCCTGACGCCACCTTCGTCATCGACCGGAACAGACAGGTCGTGGCCTGGAACCGGGCCCTGGAGGAGAAGACCGGGGTTCGCAAGGAAGACATCCTCGGCCAGGGAGATTACGCCTACTCCGCTGCCTTATACAAAACACGCCAACCGACCCTGATCGATCTGATCGGCTGCTCCGATCCGGAAATTGAGGCACAGTACAACTTTGTGGAAAAAAAGGGGGAAATCTTGTTCGCCGAACGGTTCATGCCGAACCTTTATGGAGGGAAAGGGGCCCATGTCTGGCTAAAGGCCTCGCCACTTCATGACCCGGAGGGAAATCTCGTCGGTGCCATTGAGTCGATCCGTGACATCACCGACCGCAAGGAGGCCGAGGAGAACCTAAAGGAGACCAACCGGGAGTTGGACGCCTTTGTTTACACTGTCTCCCACGACCTGCGCTCCCCCCTTACCCCCATCATCGGCTACGCCGATTTTCTCAGAGAGAACTGCAGCGACCGGCTGGATGAACAGGCGCTTGATTGTCTGGCCGAAATAAGTACATCAGGAAGGAAGATGGTGGCGCTGATGGAGGATCTGCTCACTCTGGCCAAGGTGGGGCAGGTTGAGCGGCCTGCCAAGCCTGTGGATGTTAACCAAGTGGTTCAGGGCGTTGCCGAGGAATGGGGATCCCGGATCTTAGATGCCGGATTGACGATGAAAAGGGAAAGTTTACCCGCTTTGCAGGTGACAGAGACCCTCCTGGCCCAGATATTCAACAACCTGATCGGCAATGCCGTCCGCTATGCCGGCAGGGAGGGTGGCCCCATCGAGATAGGGGGAGAGTGCAGCGGGAAGATGGTGCGCTTTTTTGTTCGGGACCACGGGCCAGGCATCCCCACCGAGGAGCGCAGCCGCATCTTCGAGGTCTTCTTCCGAGGTGCAACGGGAAAAATGGTCCGAGGCGCCGGGGTAGGCCTGGCTATTGTACAGAAGATTGCCCGCCTTTACGGAGGAAGAGCCTGGGTTGAGGAAACGCCCGGCGGAGGCTGTACCTTCTGTGTGGAGATGGAGGATGCTCCTCGACCCTAAAAAGGTGAGCAATTTTCTCTGGCCGTATCACCGTAAGTTACGACTTCTGATACGAAAATTGGCTTCTTAGGTTGCGCTATTTGTAGGAAGACCTGAGAAGGGTATACTTAATCATCTAGCTTATGCATTCTAGTGTCTTGCCCCTGAGTAAGAAGTCAGTCACGTTTATCTTTTAGCAGGTTGTAAATGAGTATCTTAACTGATGGGACACAAGAGTTGCATTCGTACCTTTTTAAGGTGCGTGATTCAATTTCTGACAACTCCACCAATCTTGATGCGATCAAGTCTTCGCTGGTTGAGTTGCTGGTCTACTTATGCTCACCGGAAGGTCGAACTACCGAAAACTGCATTTCAACAGATACTTTCTTCCGGCTTCATGCTGATTATGGTTTTAATTGGCTTCATCTACCTGAAGAGCTTCAGTTGATTCTGGGAGATATCGGTGGACGAACCCATTGTTTGAGTTTCTAAAGGCCGATTCACTTTCTTTTAAGTCGCAACGTTGGGACAGGAGCGACTTGAGCGTCTCGCATTACGGGGTATTTAACACCTAGGGAGGGGAAAATGACTAAAGCAGACCTTGTAGAAAAAATCTGTCTGATGACCGCCTTTACCAAGAAAGAATCATCTGAGATCGTGGAGCGAGTCTTTGATGTTGTAAAGACAACACTCGAAGCTGGGGAGAACATCAATATCGCTGGTTTCGGCAATTTTGAGGTAAAGGAAAAGGCCGCCAGAAGAGGGCGCAACCCCCAGACAGGAGAGATCATAGAAATCACTCCGAGAAGAGTCCTTACCTTCAAGGCGAGTCAGGTTTTAAAGAAATCAATAAACGAGGCATGATGGTGAAATTGTCTTGTCCACCAGGATATTTAGAACACCCTTTTCTTATAAGTCACGCAATTGAGACACCTCTTCAAGCTGTCTCTCTTTACTTGCTGACAACCATTTTCGCACTCCTGCAAAACTCCTCGATTGCTCTATCAACAAGAAAGCGGTTTTTTTAGAAGTAGTGACTTGCCAGAACTCTCGGAATGGGTCAAAAACGTTCAGGAAACTCGACGAGATTTAGGAGGGGATTTTATGGCTGTTTAGGAGAAGGCGAACATTGAAACAATCAGTAAAGGATCAAACTAAGTCGAAAAGGGCTCACGCAAAGATCCTTTTTGACATCGAACTTCGGCAAATCACCTTCGATAAAGATGTGAGGGTTAGTAATTATTGCTGCGATAACTTTCGTTAAGTCGCCCCCTACTATCTCAACACCGGCTGTCTTTCGTCCACGCATCCAGGAAGCCGAGTATTCTTTTTGTAATTCCGCCCTGACACCATTCTGTACGCAAGCCTCAAAGATCGCTTCAGCTAAATTAACTTCCATAGTCCTCCCCCATTGTTAACGGTTTCATCAGCCGTGGAACCATTTGTTCTTAATCCAGATCAAGCTCTCCGCCGTACGACACGCCGCCTTTGGGTGTGGTCCTGACTGTCGTTCGGTAAATGTCTGACAAGGGGTAGTTTCGACTTACCGGGCACCTTCTCGCAATCCGCTCTGGTCATCTGTAGGAAAAGCCCCATGCTGGACAATAAAACGCTGGCCCCTATCAGGATGCCGACCGGGTAGAAGAGGTTCCCCGCCAAATCCAGTTGGCTGTATTTGATAATCATGATCAGGCCCTCGAGAACAAGGGCGATACAGACGGTACCGACGAAACGAGAGATTGTCCGGCGCATCACAATGTAGGTATGGTCTTTGTCGTCGGTGTGATTGCCGTACTCTTTGCCGATACCAATCCCCAGTTCAAAAATGGCCAGAGCGATGATACTGGTGTTGACAGATTGGATCAAGATGTTGACCATTTCCTTCCCTTCGTTAAAACCTTCTACGAATTGGAAGACTGCAAGACCGATTAAAAACAGAGAGAGAGAAAGGAAGGTTAATGATAGCAAGCGTCCCATCATGTATTTCGACTGGTTGATCATTTGAGTGCTGCTCCTTATAGTTGTTGCGGCCATACAGGCCGACCGTATTCATTGATGTAATGGTTGTTTTGCAACCCCGGTGCCATATTGAACGGGTAATGCTTAATCCAGCAGCACTGATGATTGTTTAAGACAACGGAATCAATGAGAAAGTTACCGTAAAGAAGCAAAATGTTTTAGTGACAAAAACGTGGGCATGAACAGTCTTTGAGTACGTGACCGCACAGCCCGCAACAGGGGCATCAACTTCTCCAATGACAAGCTTCGGGAAAATAGAGGTATTCTCGACACAGGGAGAAGTGTTATTAACGCAAAATTCTTATTGCCCCAGACCTGACAAGAAAATGGCCACCAGGGTTCGATCCTTGGTGGCCTTTCTTGTAATGCACGACTTCCGAGAAGGAAAACGGCTTCTTATTGATAGAGACATTTAGGAAGTTAAAACAATGGCCACCTGGTTTGATCACTGGGTGGCCATTTCTGATTTTAAAAGAGCTTAAAAAATGCTCTTTGTCAGATGCCTTTAAAAGTTCTTCGTTTCTTAAACGCTCACATTTGCCATGTCAACTGAGCCTGTTAGGGTTAACTCGAAGGCTGATTCACGTTTTTCTAACACAGCAGACATCAATAGGAGGCCAACTATGATACGAAGTATCAAGGGAATTCTAATCGGGTGTGCATATCTGTTGCTCATGGTGAACTTGGCAGAAGCCCATTGCGAAATACCATGCGGTATTTACGGCGACGAAATGCGGATACAGATGATTCTTGAGAACATAACAACCATCGAGAAGTCAATGCATCAAATTCTGGCCATCGAACAAAGCAAGCAGCTCAATTCAAACCAGTTGGTGAGGTGGGTGATGAATAAAGAAAATCATGCGGATGATCTACAAGAAATTATCACCCAGTATTTCCTGACCCAGCGCATCAAGCCCGAGGTCAAAAATTACCAGGCTATACTGGCAAATTTGCATGGGATGTTGATCACTAGTATGAAGTGCAAGCAGACCACTGACTTGACATATGTTAGTAACCTTCGGGCACAGGTCGCCACATTTGAAAAACTCTATTTCGACAAAACACACAACAAATAATGTCCGTCAAAGCTGTTGCCGCAGTTGCTGATTTTGCTGTTGTTTTTTTGTGACAAAGGTTGTTGCTTCAATCGTCGACGTATAGGTACTGTTTCTATAAATCACGACTTGTGAGACGAAAATTGGCTTCTTATTGATAGAGATATTTAGGAAGACAAAACTATGGCCACCAGGAGTCAATCCTTGGTGGCCTTTCTCGTATGCAAGTATTTCTAGGGAGAGGCAAGAGCTACCGATCCGAGCACTCTAAATCATTCTGGTGAAACTTGTCGGACACTTTTGTCTCAACACAGAGAAACAAGTAAGCAAAGACACAAACTAGATATTTATTCAATTTAACAGATATAATTGTAG
>JAAXQF010000594.1 GCA_012974435.1 Desulfuromonadales bacterium
CTTCAACACCGAGACCTCTCCGGCCGTAGCAGGGCTGAGAGACAAGTGGATTGCGACCTCTGATAACAAGAATATCAACCGCATGCTGGCAGCGCTCAAACAGACCATCCCTCAGGGGGGAACCAGCCTCTACAATGCCTTTGCGGCGGCCTCGCGCATGAAACCTCGCCCTGACAATATTCTTCTGCTCACCGACGGGCTACCCACCCAAGGGAAGAAAAAGAGTTCGAAGAACACCATCTCGGGCGACGAACGCCTGAAACTGTTCCATCAGGCGACCGGAGCCCTGCCCAGAGCCGTACCGATCAACACCATCCTCTTCCCGATGGAAGGCGACCCCATGGCTGCGGTCTCTTTCTGGAAACTCGCAATCGACACGCATGGCTCCTTCCTCACCCCAACGAGGGATTGGCCATGAGAAGTCGACGCCGCCAGATTGAGGTTTTCAACCTCTCTTTCCTCGACGTGATCTCCTGCGGTTTCGGGGCCATCATCCTGCTGCTGGTCATCTCGAAAATCTCCGAGCCAATGGTGATCGAGCAGACCAATGTCGACCTCTCAGGCCTTGTTGTACAACTGGATGAAGAGCTCCACGACATCCGTGGGGAAACCCAGATTCTCAACCGGCAACTGATCGCCAGGCAAGAGCAGCTCTCCGAAGACAAAGAGAAGCTGGCCCGGCGACAGGGAGCCTTGACCAACATTGAAGGACAATATCATCTCGTCAGCACGGCGGCCGAAGCGCAAAGCCTGATCGCGGATGAGCTAAAGAGCGCCAAACAGGAACTGAGCGACGAGATGCGACAGCTGCTCACAGATTACCAGCGACCCAAAGAGGATGCGGTGATCGGCGGCATACCGGTGGACAGTGAATATATCATTTTTGTCATCGACACTTCGGGCAGCATGCAGCGCTTCGCCTGGCCACTGGTTCGTCAGAAGATGAAAGAGATCCTCGACATCTATCCGCGCGTCAAGGGGGTACAGGTGCTCAACGATATGGGAGACTACATGTTCTCCCAGTACTCAGGGCGCTGGATTCCGGATTCGAATGCCCGTCGGCGCGCGATCCTCGACCGACTCTCCACCTGGGCACCTTTCTCCAACTCCAGCCCGGTTGAAGGGGTCACCAAGGCGATCCAGCGCTTCTACGCTTCGGACAAACGCATCAGCCTCTACGTCTTCGGTGACGACTTTTCCGGTGGCCTGATGCAGAACGTAGTAAACACTGTCCGGCAGAAAAACGCCTCCGGCAGAAAAGGGCGCCGAGTGCGCATACACACCATCGGCTTCCCCGTCCTTATGACCCAACCGGGAGCAGGCCAGAACGCTGCACGTTTTGCCGCCCTGATGCGCAAACTGGCCGAAGACAACAACGGCAGCTTCGTGGGTTTAAACAGCTTGAAATAAGAAAGGATTACACAATGAAGCATGTTGTCATTACAGGAGCCAATCGTGGCATCGGTCTAGAACTGGCACGTCACTATCAGGCTACAGGCTGGCGGGTCACAGGGGTCTGTCGTGAGTCCTCGGTCGAGCTTGATGGAATCGCCGCGCAAACCATAAAAGGCATTGATGTCACCAGCAAGGGCTTTGTAGGCCTGCTGGTGGCCGCCCTGCAAGGACAGACAATCGACCTGCTGATCAACAACGCCGGCGTCCTACTGGATGAGACCCTCGGTGAGCTAGATTTTGACTCTCTTCGCCTGCAAATGGAGATCAATGCATTCGCACCTATAAAGATCAGCGAAGCCTTGCTGGCCAACATGCCGGAGGGAAGCAAGATTGCCAATATCACCAGTCGCATGGGGTCGATCGCCGACAACTCCTCCGGTGGTCATTATGGTTATCGTGCCTCCAAAGCGGCCTTCAACGCCCTTGGCCGCAGCCTGGCGATTGACTTGAAAGGGCGAGGCATCGCCGTAGCACAATTGCATCCCGGTTTTGTAAAAACCCGCATGGTCAACTTTGGCGGTTTGATCACGCCACAAGAATCTGCAGCCGGGCTCGCCGAAAGGATTGAGGCTCTCAATCTTGAGAACTCTGGTTCTTTCTGGCACTGCAACGGCGAGGAGCTCCCCTGGTAAGTTAAATTCGGTCACCTCTCTTTGGATTTTGTTTACATCAACTCAACCCTCACGTATGTTAACCTACACTAATTATGTGCCGTGGGAGTTAAACTCGTTAGCATTTTTCCCAGACAGAGGGCTGTTTTTAACAGGAGCCACATGACGCTAAACAAAGGGCAACTTTTAGAAGCTCTTTCCAAAGACCTGATACTTGCGACCATCCCCAGCGGGCTTTTTCTGGTTGATGAAAAACGTCACGTTGTTTACTGGAACAGAGAAGCCGAGAGAATAACGGGCTACTCTTCGGCTGAGATTGTCAGTCAACACTGTTCAATCCTTGAAGGGATTGAGTGTGGCCGAGGCTGCAGTCTCTATGATAGCGGCACTCCAGAAAAACCCGTGATTGGTGCAAAATGTCATATCCGCACCAAGGCGGGACAAAAGATCATTATTAATAAAAATATCGATTTTCTACGGCTGAACGGCGAGGTGGTGGGTGGCATTGAAACCTTCGTTGATGTTACCTCCCATAATCAGCTGGAGGAAAAACTTCGCATTCATAACGAACAGCTCGAAGATGCTGTTAAAGTTCGGACCTCCGAATTGCAGGAAGAGAGAACCCAATTGCGTTCGATCCTCGATGGCATGACTGATATGGCTTACATCGTGACTGCAGATTTACGGATTGATTTCTTTAACAAGGCCATGGAAAGTGTCTATGGCGCAAAGCGCGGGCAAAAATGTTATGCCGTTATCCATGAGAGAGAGACTCCCTGCCAAAATTGTCCCTGGGGCAAGATTATTACCGGAGCTATTGTAGAAGAGCGTGGTTTCAAGAAGAATAACCGTACCTTTGAAGTTATCCATTCACCCGTCCATGGGCCAAGGGGAGAAATTCAGAAGCTCGCAGTCTGCCGCGATATCTCAGAACGCAAAGAGGCCGCAGAAAAATTGATGGAAGTGAATAGACAGCTCGATTCATTTGCCCATACTGTGTCGCATGACCTGAGGTCTCCTCTTACCGGAGTTGCCTGCTATACCGAACTCATCAAAGAAAAATATGGAGAGACCCTTAAAGGCGACGGAATGGAAATGTTGGAAGCCGTTGAAGCCCAAGCCAAGAGGATGTTGCATATCATAGAAGATATGTTGTGCTTCTCGACAGCCGACCACATGGAGTTAACCAATATACCCGTCAACACAAATGAAATCGTAAGGCAAGTACTGCTCGACAATCGATTTGAGACTGAAGGGAAGGACGTTCTTATCGCTGTCAGTGACCTGCCGACATTGAAGGTTCCTGAAACTCTTCTATACGAGATGATTAGTAATTTGCTTTTGAATGCCGTACGTTATGGTTGTGAACATGGCGGTAAAGTGGAAATATGCGGTTGTTCCGACGAAACACACAAGTCAATCACAGTTGTTGACCATGGCCCAGGAATTCCTGAGCAGGAACGCAAATCCGTTTTTGATGTTTTTGTTCGCGGCTCAACTGCGGGCTCTAGCCAGGGAACGGGAATAGGTTTGGCGACGGTAGCCAAAATCGTTGCGAGGTTTAACGGCAAAGTATTACTTGAAGAAACGCCAGGTGGGGGTTGTACCTTCAAAGTGGCCTTCCCAGTCGTTTGATACTTGGCCCTTGCAGAAACAACGAGAGAGAAGGAACCTGTAACGACTCGACTATCAGGTTTTGAACGGGGAAAACACCTTTTAGGATACGGCACTATCTCACAAGTCACGCCATCTGAAGCAGTCGCTGGATCAATAGGAAGCATGCCCTACATCGTGTTATGATTGGCTCTCTGAGATTTTAAGAATCTTTGCCCCTACCGATTGCAAGGCTAACAACGGTTAATAGGGTCACGATCAACCACTAGACTCAACCCCTCCAGAGGATTACATAATGAAGACCATTTGCGTCATTCTGATTCTCCTGGCAGGTCTGACCTTCACAGGATGTTCCAGCACCAAGAAACCGGTTCTCTACCCCAACCAGCACCTGAACATGGTCGGTCAACAGCAGGCGAACGCTGATATTGATGCCTGCATGCGGGCCGCTGAGGCCAGCGGAGCCAACTCGGGGAAAAGTGAGGAGCTTGCGAAGAAAACCGCAAAAGCCGGCGCGGTCGGTGGTGCCACCGGGGCTGTCGCGGGTGCAATTTCTTCGGGGACCAGCACAGAACGTGGAGCAGCCATTGGCGGCGCCGGGGCAGCCACGGCAACCTTGGTCAGTGGCGCCTTCGACTCCTCGGAACCAACCCAGGTGTACATCCGCTTTGTTGAAATCTGCTTAAGAGAAAAAGGCTACCAGCCGATCGGCTGGCGATGAACCCGGCAGAACCTGGCGGTGCTTTTCTACAGCGATTTCGGCTTCAGTAATCTATCCCCGGTTGAGGTTCGATATCCTTCTGATAGGCGTGCTTGACTTCACAGACTTCGCTGACCGTATCCGCCAGGTCGATGACCTCCGAATGGGCGTTCCGTCCAGTTAACACCATGTGCACCAAAGCCGGCTTCGCCTTGATCAAACCCAGCACCTGCTCCAGGTCGACCAGTTTGAGTTTCAAAGCGTTATTGATCTCGTCCAGAATAATGATCTGATAATCGCCGCTAGCCAACTTTGTCGTAGCCAATTCAATGGCGGCTTGGGCACTGGCGCGATGTTCTGCGTGGGTGTAGGTATTGCCTTGAATACCACAAAAGCCCATACCGGTGGCATGCAGCTCTACGAGCCCGTCGAGCCGCTTCACCCCGTCCCACTCACCGGTGTAAAGATCACCCTTCATAAACTGAATGATGCAGCTTTTAAAACCATGACCGCTGGCGCGCAACACCATTCCCATGGCGCTGGTTGTTTTGCCTTTGCCATTACCGGTGATCACCACGACCAGACCGTGGGGTTGTTTCGGTACGAGTTTATCAATTTTGATCGGTTTCGGTTGTGTCGGCATGAAAAGCCCTCCTTTTGACTTAGTTTACCGTGTAACGGATGAGAACAAAAGAGCCCATCAAAAAGTATCTCGTTCGGTCCAATCTTTCGGCAAAAAAAAATTCATTGGGTATAATGTTCCAAGTAGCTTACTACAGTCACTTACACAACCAACATCACCCAGGAAACAAATAATGGCCGACTTTTTTCTACAATTCAGTCCCGTTACACAAGCATTCATTGCGACTCTCTTTACCTGGGGCGTCACTGCCGCAGGAGCCTCTCTGGTTTTTTTTACCAAAGATTTAAAACCTAAATTAATGGACTCTCTGCTCGGCTTTGCGGCCGGCGTTATGATCGCAGCCAGTTTCTGGTCGCTTCTTGCACCGGGCATAGAGATGGCGGAACAGTTGGGGCACACACCATGGCTGACTGCAGCCATTGGTTTCATGGGCGGAGGAATTTTCATGCGCCTGACCGATAAATTCCTGCCTCACCTACACCCCGGACTCAGTACGGATAAAAGCGAGGGAGTAAAAACCTCGTGGCAGAGAAGCACTCTGCTGGTGCTCGCAATTACCATGCACAACATCCCTGAAGGGTTGGCCGTCGGGGTTGCCTTCGGAGCGGTTGCGGCCGGGCTTCCATCAGCAACAATCGGCGGCGCTATTGCCCTGGCAATCGGTATCGGCATTCAGAATTTTCCAGAGGGCACTGCGGTATCAATGCCTTTACGAAGAGAGGGAATGTCAAAAGGGAAAAGCTTTTTCATGGGACAGGCGTCCGGCATGGTGGAACCCGTGGCCGGAGTGATCGGTGCACTGTTTGTCATCTACATGCAACCGATTCTTCCCTACGCACTCTGTTTTGCCGCTGGGGCCATGATTTTTGTGGTGGTCGAAGAGCTAATCCCAGAATCGCAAAGAAACTATGAGAACATCGATCTGGTCACGATGGCGACCATGGCCGGTTTCTCAGTCATGATGATCCTTGATGTGGCTTTGGGGTAACTGATCAACGAGTTATTTGACTGCCCAAGGCAAACACAGGACTCCCGGAGCAAAGTACTGTATAAGCTTTTGCGTGTCTCTGTGGTAAAGTCTTCTTTCGCTTTAGACGATATCACTTTTCTATCCTTAAGGTCATAATGCTCCGTTTAATGCTCCTCGGTCTGGCCGCCGGCATGTTCTTCAGCACGACCTTCATTCTGAACAGAGTCATGAGTCTCGAAGGTGGCCACTGGTACTGGTCGGCTGCGCTTAGGTACGCCTATATGATTGCGTTTCTCGGCGCAGGGCTCAGAGCCTGTAAAGGTGATGAATATTTCGGGCGGATTCTCTCCGAGTTTAAGCGAAATGCACTTTTC
The DNA here is from genome assembly GCA_012974435.1 of Desulfuromonadales bacterium. Classification (GTDB taxonomy): domain Bacteria; phylum Desulfobacterota; class Desulfuromonadia; order Desulfuromonadales; family BM103; genus M0040. The sequence goes on from JAAXQF010000594.1 coordinate 6,368, forward strand.
TGGGTTGTAAGCGGTACGATTGGCTTCGGCGGTTTTTACGCTCTAATCTGCTTTGCAGCGGATTATAAGATCTGGATTTACGCGGCCGTCGTTTTCTGCGGGGTTTTTCTTGTCAATATAAGCCAGGTCGAAACGGCAAACATCACGACCTTGCTCCTGGGAGCCTCGCCCGTCCTTGTCGCAGCATTCCTTTACCCGCTAGGCAATCAACTCGTGTGGGAGGCCAAGCAGGGACGAAAAGGCTTACCTGAGCTCGATGTTGCCTTGCTCGATAACGCCTTTGCCAAAGTGTTTCTGCTCTCTATCGGCAGCGTCCCTTTCTGGCTGCTGCTCTACCCTTTCACCAGCGCAACAATCCCTACCCAGGGCCAGTTTATCAACGTCGCCCTGGTTGCCCTCTTCTCAGGCGTAATCGCCACCTCGCTCTTTCTCTCCGCTCGCAACGGCGCAGACAATGCCAGCAAACTGGCTGCCGTTGATGCAACTCAATCAAGTGAAGTGATCTTTGCCCTGGCCGGAGAGACTCTGCTCCTGCAAGCCAGCCTGCCAAACGCGACAGCGGGACTTGGCATACTCATCGCCTGTGCAGGGCTGATCGCGTTTGTCCTTCACGAGCATAACTAAAGCTTTACTTGGAGTAGAGTTCGACGATCAGCTGCTCGTTAGCGTTAGCGTCAATCTCATCGCGTTGCGGCAAACGATTCACCGAAACTGTCAACGCCTCATGATCGACCGCGAGCCACTCGGCACCGGCAAAACGTGGATTCTCCATCAGGTAACGGGTTGCCAGGGCTTTGGACGCAACCGTGTCACGCACTGTAATCTGATCGCCAACCCTGACCCGATAGGAAGCAATATCCACCCGTCTGCCGTTGACCTTGATGTGGCCATGATTTACCAACTGCCGCGCCTGCATGATCGTGCAGCCGAACCCGGCCCGAAAGACCAGGCTGTCAAGACGGGTCTCAAGAAGGACCAGCAGGTTTTCACCGGTAATGCCACGCATCTGCTGGGCCTTGCGGAACAACCTGCGGAACTGTTTTTCCAGCAGGCAGTAGGTATGCCGCAATTTCTGTTTTTCGATCAGCTGTTGCCCATACTCGGAGACCTTGCGCCGCATCTGGCTGGGGCCATGTTGACCGGGACCATGACTGCGCCGCTCAAGTAATCTATCGTACTTTGGATTGACATATATGTTAACGCCGAAACGGCGGACGAGCTTGCCTTTGGGTCCTGTGAATTTTGCCATAGCTTTGATTCCTCGCTGTTTTTTTGAAAGATGGATCAACAGTCCTACAAAACATGACCTTTTTTGTCAACTATTTTCGCAGGCCTCTAATTTTTGAAAACCAAGGTGCCTTTATAATGTCATCCGCATCAGGGAGACCAATCAAAGGCTCTGGTTATCCATTTTACTCAAGTTTAGTCTCTGAGTGGTTGATTACATCTTTATTTGACACAGACAAATTTGGACAACTAAGAGACAACAACACGATCTGCCTCACGCAGAGCGAACGAGCGTGAGGCAGATCGTGTGCATTTTTAGTTCATGTTTACACCTCGCCCGTAGCCTGTAGCTTTTGCGCAATGGGTTTACTGAAACAAAGGAGATAACCAGATCAATAGTGTAATTAAGGATGGTGTCCCCATATCTAAAATGATACCCTCACGCTTGTCGTTTAAAAACGGCCATCCAGACAACATTGATTTGAGGCAAACATGCAAGATTTCACGCCCTATCTCGGGTTTATCGCGGTCAGTTTGATGATCGCATTATCACCGGGTCCAAGTTGGGCTTACACCATATCGACAACTCTCAGCCATGGTCGCAAAGCTGGCATGATCGGCAATCTCGGCAATTCCACCGGCATCCTCTGCCATGCCGTTGCGGTAGCTCTCGGACTTGCCGCCCTGCTGCAATATTCTTCAACGGCTTTCCATGCAATCAAGTTCCTCGGTGTCGCTTATCTGGTCTATCTGGCCATCAAAGCCTTCCGAGGTGGCGCGAGCGTCACTACTGCAACTGAAACGACCGGAACCGACAACTGGAAAATTTTTCGCAACGGCGCCTTTGTCAGTATCTTCAATCCAAAGATCTCTTTATTGATGCTGGCGCTGCTGCCACAGTTCGTTGATCCCGCTACGCAAAATCCGGAACTGCATATTGCTGCCATGGGTGCTATGCACGCTCTGACGGCTGGAATTGTTCACACCCACCTGATCTTCTTCTCAAGCGGCATCTCACGTCGCCTTAAGAAATCCGGAAAAGTGCAGAAAGCCATGCGTTGGGCAACGGGGACGATTTTCCTTGGTTTCGGCGCACGGCTGGCACTGTCAGACAACCACTAAATTCGGCACTATTGCTGTAGCAAAACACTCTCCTGTAAACTGATAAGAAAGGTCATTTTGTGGAATCAAAGAAGTCATTAAAAAAATTCTATTTCATGCTCGCCACCTGGCTTGTTGTAGTCATTGCCGTAATTGGCGGTTCGCTACTTTACGATCAATACAAAACATCAGAGTATGATGACAGGGCCGAGCCTTACATCAATCGAGTGATCCCGGAGATCTCAAAATGGGACCCAGCAACAACCAAGACCTTGATGGCCGAGGAAGTTGCCGCGACCATCTCAGATGAGAAATTCGCCCAGGCAATGAACTTATTCTCCAGACTTGGCTCACTGCAAAGTATCAACGAGCCTAAGTTCATAGAGGTTCATACCGGAGAACAGGGCGATATCGGTACACAAACGATTATCGAATATGACATTGACGCCGAATATACCACCGGCAATGCCACGATCAACCTGAAGCTTTTGTTCAGAGACGGCCTCTTCGAAATCTACAATTTCAACTTCAGCTCAGAAGCTCTACTTGAATAGCTTAAACCATGAAGAAAATATTCATTATCAAGGCTGGCTCGACGTTTCCTGAGACCGTAGCCAAACATGGCGATTTTGAAGAAATGACGAAAAGGGGCCTCGACAGCAAGGACGCCGAGGTGCTGACGATCGACGCTTGCAAGGGAGAAGAGCTGCCTGCCCCGGAAAAGTGTCTTGGCGTCGTCATCACCGGTGCGCACTGCATGGTCACCGATAATTTGCCATGGAGCATGGCGATAGAGGCATGGATTCCGGCTCTTGTCCGGGCCCAGATACCGTTACTCGGAATCTGCTACGGTCATCAACTCCTCGGTCGCGCCATGGGCGGACAAGTCGACTTCCATCCCCACGGCAGAGAGGTTGGTACGGTTGAGATCAGAAAGACAGCTGCAAGTCGCGTTGACCCTCTCTTCAAAGAACTCCCGGAACGATTCCAGGCACACGCCACCCACGCCCAATCAGTGCTCGCCGTTCCGAGCGAAAGCATTATACTGGCTGAGAATGATTATGAAGCACACCATGCGTTCCGCATCGGTCACTGTGCCTGGGGGGTACAGTTCCATCCCGAGTACAACAGTCACGTCATGCACGACTATCTTCTCAAGCAGGAGAAACTCCTGACCGAAGCCGGACAGGATGTTGCCGCACTCTCACAGGAAATTTGCGAGACACCGGCAGCCAACGCATTGTTGGCGCGCTTTGCCTCACTGGCCACGAAAGGAACATGCTGATGACGATAATCACTGGAGGCTGTTTCTGCAAAGCCATTCAATATCGGATCAAAACCGGTATCTCCATGGCGGTCAACTGCCATTGCAATGTATGCAGAAAAGCTGGCGGCGGCGCATTCTCCAGCCATGTTGTGGTCAGGGAAAGACGTTTTGAAATTGTCTCGGGAGAAGAAAGCCTTTCACCCTTTCATCTCGGAGAGAGTGTGACAAAACATTTCTGTCGCCATTGCGGATCTCCGATTTTCAACAGCAACAAACGTTATCCGGGGCATCGCATGGTTGCTGTCGGCACTCTTGACGATCCAACAGTGGTCACACCAACCGCCAACACCCACTGTGACAGCCAGTTGAACTGGGTCGTCCTCGACGAGCAAATGCAGAACTTTCCGCAAGACTACAGCTGAGCCATGTTGACAAGTGCAACCGTTTTTTTTGGAAGGAACCAGATATGAAGAAAAGAACTTTGATTGGAATTGTTATCAGCGTAATGATGGCCTGCAGCTGTTTAAGCAGCCAGGCCATTGCCGTAGAGATCGATCACGGCCAGGTCATCATTGCCGAAGAAATCAAGGCTTTATCGGCATCGGTCGACAACCTCACCAGGCAAAGTTGACCTGCAGTACTCCCGACAGATGACAGAGAACAAGTTTCCTCTGGGTCCTAGGCGGCAAGCCTTTAAATCCTGACTGTCTTATAAAGGAAATTCTTGAACTTGTAGAACCTGCGCTGCTCATCTGCATTCTGGGGATGCGGTTCACACGCCCTGAGCGCAGCAGCGATGTCAGGCATATTGCGTGCACCGTCACGTCGCGTCACATCAATCAGCGCGCAGACAGTATCTCTGGTCAGCTGATTATAGATAAACGGTCGGTGTACCAGGCTCCAAAAGTCTCCATCTCCCTCTTGCAGAGCTCTCTGTATACGGCGTACAGGATCTTGTTCCGTATCTTCTGAGACAACAGGCTGATGCCCTGAAGCCAGAGATCTCTGGAGGTCTTCTCCTGTGATGATCGGCCCCTGCCGAAAGAGCAGAGCACGCAGGAGAATTGAGCGTAACTCTCTGATATTACCCGTGTAATC
>JAAXQF010000313.1 GCA_012974435.1 Desulfuromonadales bacterium
AGTGAAAACCATAGAATACGAAAATGTTGATCCTGAAAAGCTTTCACCAAGGGATAAATATTTTTACGATCTTCAGAAGACTCTTCGATGAGAGTAAAGCTTTAATATATTCTTGCATGTTAAATCCATAGGAGGGAATGGCATGGCAACTCATATCTCATTGCGGCTTGCATGGCACAATGATGGTTGGAATGGTCGCATCTGCGAAAAACCGGGAGATAACTCTTTTTGCGTAGGTTGCTACTCATATCCAGGAGAAATGATTCGAGAGAATCGTGATCTTGCCTGGGAGAAGGCTAATGCCGGGAAACTGATCGGTGAGCTCGACAAACGCCCTCCTTGTGTCTTTAGCGCCAATGCATTTTCTGATCATTCCAGTGTAATTGAAGCAGATCCACCTGATTTTTTCCATGACGATTCTAAGACAGCGACCTGGAGAATACCTCCTGCGACGGCAAGTGTTTGGCCTTATGAGCCGATGTATTGCAAGGAGGTTAAACGACCCGGTGGCGGCTATGATTATGACAAGCGCCTCGCACTCGCGAATGAATATTTCGCACCTATTGAGAAAAACTCAAGTCTTGTTTTTTACTATGCAAACTATTCAAACCCTTTCAGTGAGGACGAAGCTCGTAAGTATGTTCTTGTTGGAGTGGCCCGCATTAAAGAAGTTGGTCCACAAGTGTATTATGAGGGGTGTTCGGAGCGAACTTTAGAGCGCTATAAAGGTTTCGTCTGGCAGCGACACATCCATTCACACTACCCCGACCAGGGTCTTCGTCTTCCTTATCATAAATACCGGAATCAACCGGACATCCTCAGCCAGTTTGCTGTTTTTCCTGAGGCGTCACAAGCCTGTAAATACGCGACTCGACATGTCGATGATGACACCGCACTGGGACTGTTAGAGCAAATCCTTTCTTCTATTCGTGTGCTGCGGGATGACATCCAGGATAAGACGGAAGATTGGGACAAGCGTATTATCTGGCTTGAAAGTCTCATTGTAGAATTATGGCAGAGCCGTGGCGCATACCCGGGAATGCCAGCAGTCCTAGAGTATTTGGGCGTGGAAGAGGCGATAGATTCATTCCGGCAGAGCGTCCTCGATGGGAAGGAACAAGAGTCGGTCAAGGAAATAATTGATTTTTGTACCGGACGTGGGGAAGGGGTTGGCGAGTATCTACCATTTGAGGAAGAGCGTAAAAAGGTCCTACGCAACATCAAATTGAATATTGGAAACGACCTCGTCTTGCTAATCGGAACCCTTTCTCGCTTCTCCCTTGCAACCGACCAGTTGAAAAAAATTGTTTCTACAAGTCGGATCGAAAATGGAATTGTTGCACCCTGACGATACGATCCCCTGGAGTGTTATCGATCGTGGGACAATCCCCTCTCCAGAGCTTGGGGTTAAGGCACTCTTCGACAACAATGCAGAGGAACGGGTGCGTGCACTGTTGGTGGATCAATTACAACGAAATATTCAACAGACATTTGTCAAGGCAGATGTGCTGTTTAACCAAGCTAATCAACGTCTTATGGCACTGCCTGAATGGAAAAGGATTGCGCTGAATGAGCGGTATTTAGAGGCCGACAAGGAGTATTTGGAAGGGGCACTCCATCTTCACAAAGAAGAAGACCAGTGGTTTATATATGACCGGAGGATTTGGACAGATGAACGACTCGTCGAAAAGGTGTTGGGTGATCTTCTTGTTGCGAGTGACATTTCTCTAACAAGACCACTCCCCGAAGCGTTTTGGCAGCAAGTTCTCTTTTCTGATGGAAGTCCTCTTGCAGCGAGAGTCAAAGAGGACTATCAGCACGCGATAGATGGCCAAAAAGAAGCCTGTAAACAGATTGTCGCCAAACGCCTGGCCGTCCTAACCGGAGGTGCCGGTACCGGCAAAAGTACCGTGATCCGGGCGATCATCAAGGCGATCAAAAAAGTTCAAGGGGAGAATTCGCAGGTTGCTGTTTTAGCTCCGACTGGGAAGGCAACAGATCGACTCCGACAGGTCCTCAATAAAGAGCAGGAAATGTCTGGAGTTAAAACTGCGACCATTCACTCCTTGCTTGCGAGTAGCGGGTGGTTGAATCGGAATATGACGTTCAAGCAAGAGGGAGGCACTGCGGTCAACAGCTACAATACAATCATTATCGATGAATGTTCAATGATCGATTTGACTCTAATGGCGGCACTCTTTAGAGCAATAAACTGGCATACGGTCAAGAGGTTGATTTTGGTCGGAGACCCTGCCCAGCTTCCCCCCGTTGGAACAGGTAAGTTGTTTGCTGCCCTGGTTAATCATGTCACAAATAACTTTGCAGAAAATCTGGTTGAACTAAAGGAGAACCTTCGTCAACTGGAGAATATTGCTCTTGGAAAAGGGAATGGGATATTGAACTTGGCGAGCTGTTTTTTAAACAGGTTGAGTTCAAATAC
>JAAXQF010000127.1 GCA_012974435.1 Desulfuromonadales bacterium
TCTAAGGGACCGTAGTGCAACTATGAAGGCTGTTGTCACCATCGGCAATGGCGGATACGACAAACTCCAGTACCGTGTGGTGCCCCTTCCGACGATTGGACCGGGCGAGGTTCTGCTGCAAGTCCTCTCGGCCGGCGTCAATAATACCGAAATCAACACTCGCGTTGGCTGGTACTCTTCCTCGATTACAACAGGGACAGAGGATGCTGCAACTGCCGAGGAACAGAAAGCAACCGCAAAGACAGACGGAGGGTGGAACGAGACAACACCATTTCCATTCATCCAAGGTACAGATTGTTGCGGACGTATTGTTGCCGTTGCTCCCGGAGGAGACGAGAGCACCATCGGTAAGCGTGTATTGGTGAGGTCATGCATGCGGCAGTCAGGTTTTGCGTCCATGGACAATATCTGGATGGGCTCCGATTTCGACGGGGCGTTCGCCCAGTATGTAAAAGTACCTGCCGGTGAGGTGTTCGCGGTGGACTGCGATTGGAGCGATGCCGAACTTGGTTCAATCCCCTGCGCCTACGGGACGGCAGAAAACATGGTGCATCGTGCGAAGGTGTGTGAGGGTGAGCATGTGTTGGTCACTGGCGCGTCAGGCGGTGTTGGCTCGGCCGTCGTGCAGTTGCTGAAGCGGCGTAATGCCACCGTAACTGCGATCACAGGAAAGGCGAAGATGGAGCAAGTTCTTTCCATTGGAGCGGACCGTGTCATCGATCGTAGCGAGGATGTCGTTGCCAGCCTCGGCGAGAACTCTGTGGACGTCGTCGTTGACAACGTTGCGGGGCCAGCCCTTGGAGGCTTGCTGAAGGTGCTGAAGAGAGGGGGAAGATACGTGTCTTCTGGTGCGATTGGGGGGCCACTCGTAACGCTCGATATGCGCACCTTTTATCTGAAGGATCTGACACTGGTAGGCTGCACCGCGTGGGACGAGCCTGTTTTCTCAAACCTTATTTCCTACATCGAGCGCGGCGAGTTGCGGCCGCTCGTAGCGAAGACGTTTCCGCTCGAACGGATTGCGGACGCGCAGCGCGAGCTCCTCGAAAAGAAACATTTTGGCAAGTTCGTCTTGATACCGCCGCCGTTGGATGATTGGCAGGTGGGATTTATTGCCGCTGATTCCTGACGCTCGCGCAAGCATTTCCGATGAGGCGCACATCGGCTGCCCAACCATATAATGTCAAGCGGACGGAAAATACGGCTGCAATATTTTTGAATAATTCGTTGTTACGCAAACAGTTCGTCGTCGCCGCTTATCACTACCGTTGAGGCTGTAGAAAAACCCATTCCGATAAATCACCATCAATAACACGCGAAGAGCCCACGGTTACCGTATCGTGGGCTCTTCCTGTAATGCGCCATATTTAGCACAGATCGTTGCAATGCTCTTTGTGGAGACGATAAACCGAAGATCTGCTGATTCCATAGTGCTCGGCAATAACGACTTTGCTGCAGCCTGGGGATTCAAAATCTTCCACCGTTGCGCAATGTCTTTTTTGCCGAGTTTCGCTTTTGCGCCGAATTGGACACCTCTCGCTATCGCTTTTTCTCGACCTTCGCGAGACCGCTCCCTGATCAACCCACGCTCAAACTCGCCGATTGAGGCCAGAATATTGAACTGCAATCGTCCATAGATCGTTGTCGTATCGATGCCCTGATCCAAAACCACAAGATCAACCCTTTTCTCTTCGAGGCGCTGGACGATAATTGACAGATCAACAACTGAACGCGCTAACCGATCAAGTTTCGTAACGACAAACACAGCCTCATCCCTGACAAAATCCAAGGCCTTCTGCAGCTCTATTCGCAATTTCGTGGAACCGGCCGAGACTTTTTCGTGATAGACCCGATCACAATCAGAAAGCTTGTCCAATTGCACGTCAAGCTTCTGGCCAAGGCTACTTACTCTCGCATATCCAACTCGCATTCCCATGATGACCTCCGCTGCAAATGGTTAGCAGTGACCCCTTCTCGGCTCGGTAGCTAAACAGGGTCTTGGGGTAAAGTTTAGTCTGATTGGTCGGTAAGGAATCTTGGTCTGTATCGGATTTCAGGGTTTGAAAGAATGCACCTAACCTTGCCCAAAACACTCCATCACACAATCTGAGACGAATTGTCGGACAGAGTGTCCGCAGGGATGTTAAACGTTCCTGCGCGGTATGGTCCTCTCCCAGGTTTTACAGTAGACGCGGAAGCCACTCTCATAGGCGTCGATATCGGCCCGCAGGTAAAAGTTCTCGGCATCGGATTGCAGGACGGTACGGGTCACCGTCTTCACGGACCAATCCCCGCGACGGACACCGCGCTCGCTGAGCACTTCGCCGCGCACCGAATCGAAATCGTCGCCCTGGAAGCTGTACCACTCCCGGACAGACTTCTCCATTTCCAGGTCGATCTCCTCAATGCGTACCACCCCTTCGTCCTTGATCACCTCCAAGGTGGAAAGATCGTTTTCCAGATCGCGGATCACGCGCCAGTTTCGCTCGGTCTTGCCGAGTTGTCGGGTCTGCGGCAGACTCGCCGCTTCCGGGTCACCGAACGGCCGCAGAAGATTGTCGTCGAGGCTTGCGGTTCGCACCGGCATGATGACCCGACTGGCGCCGGTCAGGATCGTTAGACGGACCGGGCGGGGTGGCGGCCAGGCCAATGGCCAGTAGGATGTCGAGACGGCGATGCGGAAGCGGTGCCCGGCCGGGAACGTCTGCGCAATATCGTTGAGCTTGATTCGCACCCGGTACTGCTGTCCTGGTTCGAGTGGCTCGGGGTGTTCATGGCTATCGCGGTGGGTCAGGTTGAGCACGCCGTATGTGACCCGTGTCGCTTTATCGTCAGGGGCAAGGTCCGACAGACGAACCGCGACCATGGCCACCGGCTGATCGGCGGAGAGGACCAACTCGACCAGCGGCTGACCTAGGATCTCCATGGCCTCTCCCAATACTTCGCTATCAAAGATCAGGGCGCCGCCGTCTTCCTGGCGCTGATCGTGGGGCAGATCTGGCGTGGCACTGTAGGAACACCACTTGCCGGCAAACAGCCCGACACTCAAGGGCGAGCGGATGGCTTCATTCACTTCGGGGGCATGGCCAAACCCCGGGACGATCCCGCGCCAGCCGAGGGTATAAGATTTCGACTCGATATTTAATGAGGGCCAATTATGCTCTGCGACCCAACGGCCCGGACGCGTCTGGTAGCTGGTTGTCGGCGGCACGCTGTCGAGCATGTAGGCACGCAGCATCGGTTCATCCATGATGCCGTTCTCCTTGCCTTTCAGCCAGTAATCCCACCAGCGCACCACCTCCTGCAGGAAACCGATCGCGGGGCCGGGGACGCCATCATGTGGATAACGGTGACTCCAGGGGCCGACCAGACCAAGGCGCGGACACTCAAGCTGCTCAAGCAAGCGGAAGACCGCATTGGTATAGCCGTCGGCCCAGCCGCTGACCGTCATCACCGGGATTTTGACGGCACTGAAATCCTCGCAGATCGAGCCATGCCGCCAGTACTCGTCGCGATGCTGGTGGCGCAACCAGGTGTCCAGCCAGAGGCCGCTTTTCTCCAGCCGCTCGAACCACATATCGCGCCAGGCAGCGCCGACAATCTCCGGGTCGGGTGGCATCGAATTATAGGCAAACATGACACTGGCCCAGGAGATGTTATCGCCGAGCAGGCAGCCGCCCATGTAGTGCACGTCGTCGGCATAACGGTCGTCGGTGGAGGCGACGCTGATCACCGCCTTCAATTCCGGCGGTTGTCTGGCGGCGATCTGCAACCCGTTGAAGCCGCCCCAGGAGATGCCGATGATGCCGACTTTGCCGTTGCACCAGGGTTGAGCGGCCAGCCAGCGCAGAATCTCCTCGCCGTCGGCCAGTTCCTGTTCCAGGTATTCGTCTTGCAGCAACCCCTCGGAATCGCCGCTGCCGCGCAGGTCTACACGCAGGGCAGCGTAACCGTGTCCCGCATAGTAGTGATGGTGTCCAGAATCCCGCGAGCGAGTGAAGTCACGTTTGCGGTAAGGAATGTATTCGAGGATGGCCGGCACCGGTTCGCGCTCACTGCCCTGCGGCAACCAGAGCCGGCCGGCCAGGCGGACGCCGTCGGACATGGGGATCCAGACGTTTTCGATCATTTTCACTTCACACGGGAATGACTCGATGTATTGCATTCAACCCTCCTAGTGACTCGTGCGGCTAATCCTATCCTTTAATTCTGGCCCTTTTGCTCGCTGTCTACGTTGCACCTCTTTGGCTTAACGCTGGCTAGGCCTGCATCGGTACGCCTTGACAGCAACCAAAAGGTCTCAGAATTACGCGTCACGATTAACCGCACGGGCCACTGTCGGGCAGGGGCTCGAAATCAAAAGGTAGCATCGCCAGGCACCGGTGGTACTTCGCCTGCAGATCCTCTTCGCTCTCTCCACCAATGAAGATATTGGCGTACTCGAAGCTGTAGCTGTCCGAATCGGCGAAATCGGACAGTCGGCCCCCCTCTTTCACCCAGATGACAACGGTGACTCCGTCGATCACGCGCTGCATGGCTTCGATCTCTTCGGGCCGGGGAACGCGGCGTACCAAGGCATCGCCATCATAGTGTCGCGCCATGAACTTGGTTGCCATCGGGTAGGTGCCTTCTCCGCGTGGATATTCGGGCGAAATGCCGAGTGCCACTTCCAACATGACCTCCAGGTGCGAGGCCCCTTCGACCAAATGAAAGAGCGGACAGTGTGACTTGGAGATGCGCGGATTGATCTCGAGCAGGGAGATGCGTCCCGTTTGCGGGTCGTGAAAGAATTCGATGTTGAACGGCTCGTTATTAAGGCCGGTCCGCCGCATGACGCTGAGAGTGGCCCCGACCATGCGCTGCAGGACATCAGCCGGCAGCCGCGAAGGATAGTGGTAGCGGCTGAAACTCGACGGGTGTTCTTCGCGTAGCGAATCGACCACGCCGTAAACACGCGGCTCGCCATTAAAGACATATCCTTCCAGCGTGCACTGATGTTCTGCAGCAATAATCTCCTCGGCCAGGCAATAGTTGCCATCTACCCCGGTGATTTCCGCAGGCACTTCGGCACGTTGGAAGAGATAGTTGAACGGATCGGCAAACCGCCTGATGTGTTTCCTTATCCGGGGGATCGCAGTATGGAAATCAGCGGGGTTCTCGATGTGGAAACCGAGTATCGACGAATGGGCCTTCACCGGTTTGATCCAGAAAGGGAAATCGAGGTCGACCTGGGCAAGAGGATCCTTGGCGAAGGGGTCAAAGGTGGCAAGTCTGGGAATCATCTCAGGAACCACTTCGCGTTGGATCGTACGGCTCCAGAGCTTGTGCTCACAGCGCAAAACGCTCTCGATGGAGGTCGTCGACAGGCCGACCGTCTGCCGCAGGGCTGGTAACATGAGAGTGGCCGGGAAATCCCAGTAGGAGACGATGGCATCGACGTTGCCGTTGAACCCCTGAAGTTTTCGCCGTGCTTCTTCCAGCAGGCAGGGCATGGAGTAGTTCGCGGCAGAGATAATTTTTCCCGGCGGGATCAGAGTGTGGTAGCGGTAACGACCTGGTTGGCGGATTGTGCCAAAAAGCTGGTTGGTGAACTCATCGAGGGCAATGACAAAGATATTTTTCTTCATCTGCGGCTCCTGGCTGGAATCAGTCTAACTTTATCCCGAAATGGCAAAGGGTCAAGGCGGGTCGGTCGAAATCACCTGCGGTGACGTGATTTTGCGACAAAACCTGCTATAGGAATTAGGGGAACATTTTCCAGGCAGAGATTAGCAGCAGCACTTCAAGGCTGCTACTAACTGAAGGCGAAAGGAGGTTCTTCCCGATGGACCGAACTGCACCCTTTACGATCCACGAGGATGACTGCGAGTTTGAAGGATGGGCCGACTCCGAAACCAGGCAAGCGCGCTGGCGCACCCTCATTAGCGGAGACCGCACGCCAACCGACTCGCTCACCGTCGGTGTTGCCGAGCTTGAATCTGGTGAATCGCGAGCTTTTTGCTTACATAGGCATGCACAGGCCGAGGTCTACTACGTCCTGTCTGGTGAAGGGATCGTAACGATCTCCGGCACGGATCATTTGGTTCGGCCAGGCACTGTCGTCTTCATGCCTGGCGGCGCTGAGCATGGAGCGCGGAACACTGGAACCGAGCTACTTCGGCTGCTTTATGTGTTTCCGGCTAGTTCACTTTCTGAGATCGAGTATAAATTTCCAACGTCCTAAAATCCTGGACATACGTCGATTGCGGCTGATTAACAACTCTTTCCCATAAACCACGACATATAGAACAGCAAAACCCCGCCTAGCGAACTAGGCGGGGTTTTCTGATTTATCAGGAGAAATAAGACTGAACTCGGCTGTTAACAATAAAGGCACAATTAGTTGCGTGTTGAAAAATGTCTGTTACGATTGCCTAATGTTGA
>JAAXQF010000129.1 GCA_012974435.1 Desulfuromonadales bacterium
CCCTCCGGTCGTATTCATATGGGACATGTGCGCAATTACTCGATCGGTGATGTTGTTGCCCGTTTCAAACGTTTGCAGGGCTATAACGTATTGCACCCGATGGGTTGGGATGCCTTCGGTATGCCTGCTGAGAACGCGGCTATCCAGCATGGAACACATCCTGCGAAATGGACCCGGGAGAATATTGCCAACATGCGCACCCAGCTCAAGCGTATGGGCCTGTCCTATGACTGGGATCGGGAGTTGGCGACCTGCGAACCTGACTATTATCGCTGGGAGCAGCTGATCTTCCTGAAGATGATGGAGAAGGGGCTGGCCTACAAGAAAAGTGCTGCTGTCAACTGGTGCCCAGAATGCGAGACGGTGCTCGCCAATGAGCAGGTTGAGGAAGAGTGTTGCTGGCGCTGCGAGAATAAGGTTGAAGAGAAAGAGCTGGATCAGTGGTTCTTCCGCATAACCAACTACGCTGAAGAGCTTCTTGAATGTACCGAGAGTATGCCTGGCTGGCCCGATTCCGTCCTGACGATGCAGCGCAACTGGATCGGTAAGAGCACCGGTTGTGAGATCGACTTTACCGTTGATGGGCAAGACCATGCCATACGTGTCTTTACGACACGTCCAGATACGCTCTTTGGTGCAACTTTTATGAGCCTTGCCCCGGAGCATCCCCTCGCTCAAGAGTTGACTGTCGCAGACAGGCGTAAGGATGTCGAAGCTTTCATCAAGAAGGTGCAGGGTGTCGAGCAGACGCAACGAACCAGCGATGATTATGAAAAAGAAGGTGTCTTCACCGGGTCTTACTGCATTAACCCTGTGAATGGCGCAAAGATGCCGATATTCTTGGCAAATTTTGTTTTGATGGGGTATGGCACGGGGGCTGTTATGGCGGTGCCGACTCACGATCAGCGTGATTTCGACTTTGCCCGTAAATATGACTTGCCGATGCAGGTTGTGATTCAGCCCGAAGGTGAGATGCTCGAGCCTGCTTCGATGGAGGCCGCCTGGGAAGGGCCTGGCACGATGGTCAACTCGGGTCAGTTTGACGGGCTTGATAATCAAGTTGGTAAAGAGAAAGTTTCTGAGTATCTTGAATCACAAGAGCTGGGCCAGAAATCGGTTAATTATCGGATCCGCGATTGGCTGGTTTCCAGGCAGCGCTATTGGGGCACGCCGATCCCGGTGATCTACTGTGACAGTTGTGGCGCTGTGCCGGTTCCTGAACAGGACCTGCCGGTAACCTTACCCACTGATATTGAGTTCTCCGGCGAGGGTGGCAGCCCCTTGGCAAAGCTTGATTCTTTTGTCAACGCCTCCTGCCCGAAATGTGGAGAACCTGCAAAACGGGAAACGGATACTTTTGACACCTTTGTCGAAAGTTCGTGGTATTTCCTGCGTTATGCCAGCCCTCATAATGAAAGCTCGCCCGTCGACAAGGCTGCCGTTGATTACTGGCTTCCTGCAGATCAGTATATCGGTGGCGTTGAGCATGCGGTCATGCACCTTCTCTATGCACGTTTCTGGACCAAGGTCATGCGTGACCTCGGTATGGTTTCCATTGACGAGCCTTTCGAGAATCTGCTGACCCAGGGGATGGTCTGTAAGGAAACGACCTCCTGCCCAGAACATGGCTGGCTCTATCCCGAAGAGATAGAGAACGGTTCTTGCTCGCGTTGCAATGCGGAGGTTGTGCCAGGCCGCAATGAAAAGATGAGCAAGTCGAAAAAGAATGTTATCGACCCCGACGGTTTGATTAGCCGTTACGGGGCAGATACGGCAAGACTCTTCACCCTGTTTGCTGCTCCTCCGGAGAAAGACCTTGAGTGGAACGAGCAGGGTGTGGAAGGTTGTTACCGCTTCCTCAATCGTGTCTGGCGTCTGGTCAGCGAAAACCTGTCCATTATCGATGGCGCCGGCAAGTTGGATGCTGATAATCTGCAACCTGCGGCGAAAGATTTGCGACGCCAGGTTCATCGCACGATTAAAAAAGTAACCGAGGATGTTGACGGCAGTTTCCATTTCAATACTGCGATAGCTGCAGTCATGGAACTGGTGAATGGCATTACGGCCTTTTCAGACAAAGATGCTTCACCAGAGGCCCTGCGTGAGGCGATCGAAACGGTTGTTCGATTGTTGTCACCCTTTGTGCCACATATTTGTGAGGAACTGTGGCAACACCTCGGCTATGAGGACTCCCTCGAGACGTTCGGTTGGCCAGTCTGTGATGAGAAGGCTCTGGCTACTGAAACGCTCCTGATTGTGGTTCAGGTAAACGGTAAAGTTCGTGGTAAGGTCACTGTTCCGGTTGACGCCGATAAAGAGGCTGTCGAGGCCGCTGCTTTGGCTGATCCTAATGTTGCTCGCTTCCTGGAGGGTAAAACCCTTCGCAAGGTGATCGTTGTTCCCGGCCGCCTTGTTAACGTCGTCGCAGGATAAAGCTTATGCGCATTATTTCGGTTCTCTTGTTACTCTTACTCTCTGGCTGTGGTTATCATACACCCGGAGCTTCCGATACCTGGGTCGGTGGTGAAGCACGTACTCTCTACGTGCAGCTTTTCGATAACCAAACAATAGAGCCCTATCTTGAAAACTATATTACTGACGCGTTGATAGCTGAACTAGCCGTGTCACGATTGTTTGAACTGACAGAGAACCCTGGTAAAGCTGACGTGCGTCTAGTCGGTAATGTGAAAGATTTTACTGAAAGTGCGACTTCTTATGGAAAATCTGACCAGATCACTGAGTACAGTGCAACGATGGCGATTGCTGTCCGTCTTTTAGATAAAAACAGCAGTGATATTATCTGGCAGAAAAGCTTAACCCGTAGTGAGGATTATCTGGCGACCATTAACAAAAATCTGCAATTGGAGGGCCAGCGTCTCGCTGCTATCCGGGTTTCTCAAAGGCTGGCTGAGGATATTTATGCCAGCATGTTGAACAGTTTCTGACCTCTTACGCCATGTCTATACGAGAACTACAAAATATGATTCAGGCCGGCTCACTCCCCGGCCTGGTTTTGCTTTATGGCCCAGAGTCCTACTTTGTTGAGCAAGGTTTGCAGTTAATTCGAGATGCTGTTGTCTCTCCTGAGAACCGCGACTTTAACCTGACCCAGTTTTATGGCAAGGACTTCAAGCCGGGTGAAGTTGTTGAGCAGGCACGAACCTTTCCGGTCTTCTCAGAACGTCGCCTGGTCATCATCAAGAACGTTAACGACGCATCCGCTGATCAACTCGAAGGATTGCTTACTTATCTTGATGAGCCTGTCCCCGAGACGGTACTTTTGCTCACAGCTGATAAAATCGATGCTCGTCGCAAGTTCTATCAAATTCTTAAGAAGTCTGGAAAAGTCTTTGAGTTTAAAAAGATTTATGAGAACCAGCTGCCTACATTTGTTCGTGACCTGGCGAAATCCTTTAATGTCACTCTAACAGGGGAGGGCTTGAAGCTCTTCTGTAAAAGGGTTGGCACCAACCTTGTTGAAGTCCAGGGTGAGCTTGAGAAACTACTTGGGTATCTGGGTGATCGCGACATCGCAGATGAAAAAGATGTTGCGGCGATCGTTTCGGATACACGCATCGAAAGCATTTTCGATCTGACAGATGCTCTCGGCGAAGGGGATGTTTCCAGAGCGTTTCATTTGCTGGACCGTTTGCTTTCTGAAGGACAGGCGCCTCTGATGGTGTTGGCCATGATGACGCGTCATTTCCGCCAGATGTGGAAAGTTAACGAATTGGTTGCCCAGAGAGTGCCGCAGAGCGAATTTCCAAAGAGGGTGGGTGTCAGCCCCTATTTCCTGAAGGGTTTGATGAAACAGGCGAGCAGGTTTGATAACCAGCAGTATCGTCTGGTTTTTTACCAATTCCTGGAAACGGATCTGGCTCTGAAATCAAGTGGTAGTGAGCCGAGGATGCACCTGGAAAAGTTGGTTCTTGATATAGCGGCAATGGGGAAAAAGAAGTCTTAGCAAACGAAAGGGGCACAACCTGAACCAGGCGTGCCCCTTTGTCGTAAAACTGTTTGCGTTTGTTACTTTGCTGCTTCTGCCTGGCTGACCAGCTTGGACAAGCGGCTGATCTTACGGCTTGCAGTCGCTTTGTGAATAACGCCTTTAGTGGAGGCCTTATCAATGTAGGGGACGGTTTTTTCCAGAAGACTCTTCGCTGTCTCCACATCGCCGTCGGCAATAGCAAGTCTTAATTTCTTGACGTAGCTACGCATGGTTGAGCGGATATGAGTGTTACGAGCGTTACGAATTTTACTCTGGCGATGACGTTTTTCTGCTGATTTGTGATTTGCCACTTTTTATTTCCTCCGAAACGGTATTTTGCATATATTATTGTCTAAGCGTGAGTTTTATATCACTCGGAGAAGGTCTAGTCAAGATAAAATTATTCCAATATTGAAAAAAATAACGTTTAATTTAAGTATGTTATGAGCAGAACTTATGGGATTAATGGAAAATAATACATTCGAGCGGGTTAAGTAGACGTGTCTGCAGCCAAGCATGAAAAGAAACAGATCAGCCGCGCGACCGGAATCCTTACTCTTGCAACACTGATCAGTCGGGTTGCCGGATTGATTCGCGATATGGTCGTTGCAGCGGTATTCGGTGCCGGTATGCTCACCGATGCGTTTTTTGTCGCTTTTACGATACCCAATCTGCTGCGTAGATTCTTCGCTGAAGGATCTCTGACTGCAGCGTTTGTACCGACTTTTACCGACGTACTGCAACATCAAGGGGCAAAAGAAGCACGACAGGTGGTTCGTATCTGCTGGACCCTGTTGCTGCTTGTGCTCTCGTGCGTCACTATTCTTGGCATTCTGGCGTCACCCTGGCTGGTTAAGCTTATAGGCTATGGCTTTACCGGCAGCGCTGGCAAGCTGGCCCTGACCAATCTGCTCAATCAGTTCATGTTCCCGTATATCCTCTTTGTCAGCCTCGTGGCTTTGTTTGCTGGTGTGTTAAACGTGTCCGGGCACTTTCTTATGCCTGCATTGTCACCGGTTATGCTGAACCTGGCGATGATTGCTTCAGCGCTTGTTCTTGCTCCGAGGATGGATCAACCGATCCTTGCTCTTGCTGTAGGTGTTGTTATCGGTGGCATGGTGCAGTTCTTTATGCAGATACCGGTGCTCTATCGCTTTGGTTACGACCTTCGCCTTGATTTTAATTTCCGTAACTCCGCTGTTGTTAAAGTCATGCGCCTGATGCTGCCTGGTATCCTCGGTGTTGCCATTTACCAGATTAACGTGGTGGTGACACGCCTGCTGGCTTCTTTCCTCCAGGAGGGGAGTGTCTCATGGCTCTATTATGGCCAACGACTCTTTGAATTTCCTCAAGGGGTGTTTGTGGTTTCCCTGGCTCAGGCCGTTTTGCCGGCTATGAGTCGTCAGGCTGCTGCGGACGATAGGGAAGGTTTCCGTGACTCGTTGCAGTTTGCCCTGATTTTAATTCTGCTGGTAACCATCCCGGCGGCTCTTGGCTTGGTCCTCTGTAACCAGGCTGTTTACAGCCTTTTCTTTATGCGCGGGAATTTTACGTCATTTGATGTCTCTCAGGCTGCTATTGCTCTGGCCTGGTATGCGCCCGGTTTGCTTTTTGTCGGTATCAGCAGGGTTGTCGTTCCTTCGTTTTATGCGATGAAGGATACGCGAACTCCTGTTCTGGTCTCTTTCTGGACACTCTTGGTGAATCTTGTCGCAGGGCTACTGCTGATGCAAACCATGGGTCATGCTGGTCTGGCTCTTGCCCTCACCATCGCTTCGGTCTTTAATGCGGTCGTTTTGACGGTCTTGCTTTCAAAGCGAATTGGAGATCTTGAACTCTCGAGGATTTTCCTCACGACTTTCCGCATGATCCCAGGTCTGGTTCTGATGGCTGTTGTTGTGTCCATGTTGCTTGGTCAGGTAGACTGGATGGTAGCCGGTAGCTTCTGGGCTCGTTTTGGTTTGTTGGGTTCTTCTGTTGTCTGTGGAGCCCTCGTTTACGCCGTATCCCTACGTGTTTGCGGTGTCAGGGAGATTTCGCAAGCCTGGGCTCTGTTTGCAAAGAAACTGTCCTTTCCTTCACGTCAGGGGTGATCCATGGTTGCAGAGCAGTGGGATATGGTATCATTTGAATGTGGTACTGTTGCAGTTGTCACACGACAAAACCAGTTGGCCAGGGTCTGCTTTGAGATTTCGCAGGATGCTGCTGTAGAGGCAGTCAGGCGTTATTGCCCCGATGCTGAGCGTGTATCCCAAGGCTATCCACAGACGGTTTTGTCACAATTGGCAGAGTTCTTCCAGGGGACTCGTGATGAATTCGAGCTGGCTCTTTGCAACGAATCTCTTTCTGCCTTCGCAATAAAGACTCATGAGGAGTTGATGAAGGTTCCCTTGGGGGCCGTTATCTCTTATGGGGAGTTGTGGTTGTACCCTGTCATCGGGTTGTGAATGCAAATGGCAGGGTTGGACAGTATTCAGGTGCACATGGGACCAGCACTAAAAGCTGGTTGCTGGATTTCGAAAGTAATCTTGTTGCAGGCCTGAAAACTTAGTTCGGTTCCTGCGTTTTCTGCGTAGGAATGTGTTGATACAGGTTGCCATGTTATTCTTTCGCAGTACATGTTGCATACTCCTCCTCCTGTTCACAATCGCTCTCCTGACCTCCTGTAGCGATGGCGCCTACCTCCTGCAGGCCGCCAAGGGCCAGTGGTCCTTGATGTCCAGCGCTGAATCGATTGACGATATCCTCACAGAAGATACTGAGCGACATGAGCTTCGAGAGCAACTCACCAAGGTTGTCACGCTGCGTGAATTTGCCGTTTCATCTCTAGATTTGCCGGATAATGGCAGCTATCATAAGTATGCAGATCTTGAACGTCCCTACGCTGTATGGAACCTGGTTGTTGCACCAGAACTTTCCCTCAAGTTGAATGAGTGGTGTTTTCCTGTCGCCGGTTGTGTGACTTATCGCGGTTATTTTGATGAACAGGAAGCTCAGGCAAAGGCACAGGCTTTTTCGAATCAAGGTTTTGATGTGGATGTTTACGGAGTAGAGGCCTACTCGACCCTCAATTGGTTTGATGATCCGGTACTAAACACATTCCTGGATAATGATGATATTCAACTTGCAGGTCTGCTTTTTCATGAGATGTCACATCAGGTCATTTATGTCCAGAACGACACGGCGTTTAACGAGTCTTTTGCCAAAACGGTAGAGTTGGAGGGGCTAAGACGCTGGTTTGATCGCTCAGGGTCTCTGGATTTATGGCAAGAATGTCTGCAGAGGGAAAAGCGGTCTGCTGATTTTAATAAGTTCCTTGCGAAGGTTCGTTCTGATTTAACGCAAGCTTATGCTTCAGATCAGGCAAATGATCAAAAACGTATTGCTAAAGAACAGATTTTACAAGGTGCTGTTGATGATTATGAAGGCCTGAAAGAGCTCTGGAATGGCTATGCGGGCTATGATTCATGGGTGCAACGCGGCCTGAATAATGCTCGAATCTCTTCTGTGGCAAGCTATTATGAACTGGTCCCGGCATTTCAGACGCTTTTGCTGCAATCCGGGAACGATCTGGAAAATTTCTATGCCGAGGTTAAGAAGCTTGGGGCTCTGCCAAAGGACGAGCGTCTGGTGAGATTGAAGTCCTTAGCGCCGAGTATCAGGGCTTCGCTCAACTAAACCTCTTTATAAACTTTGGCCATTGCCTTGGGGTTAGTGATTCGAGTACGTATACTGTCATCAAGATTCTTTTATGGC
>JAAXQF010000286.1 GCA_012974435.1 Desulfuromonadales bacterium
GCCTGCTGATAGGTAAAGCGCGATTCGTGGATGATCACTCCGGCATCTGCTGCGCCGCTTTGCAGTGCGCTCATGATCTGGTCGAAGGGCAGGATGAGCAGGTCCTCGTAACCCGACCCATGTAGCTGCAGCAGCAGGTTGGCTGTTGTCAGTTTGCCTGGCACGGCGATGCGTTTGCCGCGAAGAGCCTGCATGTCTGTCAATTCTGGAGCAATGACCAGTGGGCCGCAACCGCGTCCCAGCGCGCCACCGCTGTGCAGCAAGACGTAGCGATCACGTAAATGGCCCAGCGCGTGGTAGGAGATTTTTGTCAGGTCAAGCAGCCCGTCGAGAGCCAGCTGATTGAGGGTTTCGACATCTTTCAGGCGCTGTTCAATCGTATGGCCAGGAATCGCAACCTTGTTGTGGGTGAGGGCGTAAAAGATATAGGTGTCATTCGGGCAGGGAGAATATCCCAGGCTTAAGCTCTTCATTGCGGTTGTTACTCCGGCCAGGATTTGAGAAGCTCTAGGATGGCGCGTTGCGCAGCAGCCATGCCGGCGGGGAGATCCCAGCGGCTGGTGTCACGGTCTTCCACCAGGTTAGAGATACCGCGGACTTCAAACAATGGTGTCGAGAGCTGCTGACAGGCCAGGGCGACCGCCGCGCCTTCCATGTTCTCACAGATGCCCCCGGTGCGCTGCGCTATTTCGGTTGCAACAACAGTCGATCCTGTACAGGTGGAGACGGTGACAAAAGGACCACTGCGCAGTTTTATCTTGTTGTCTTCCGCGTGGGCCTGCAGGAGAGGTTGCGCCCAGTTGTGCAGCTCATTGTCGATTGGCCAGTTGTTGTAAAATTTTTCAGGGGTGCGGCGCATGGCCAGTTTTGTCTCGGCCAGATCCTGGAAGCCTGTAGGGGTTGCGACACCTTCGTCGCCAAAAATTTCACTACTGGCAAGCGCCAGGTCGCCCAAGGACAGGTCTGTCCCAAGATAGGCGCCGCCGCAACCGAACAGCAGCAGTGCTTCTGGTTGGCAACTGCTCAACAAGCTGACGGCTGTGGCTGCCGCCGCGGCCTTACCAATGCCGCTGTGTGCCAGGGTGATCTTTTTGCCTGAGATGGTGCCGGAAATCAAGTCGATACCATTGACGGATTCCTGCGCAAAATCCTGAAGCGCGGCTCTGATCAGGTTGGTTTCTACAGGGACTGCTGCGAGGAGAGCGATCATAATAAAGTGGCGCGTAGCGGGGGGTGGGTAGCGCGATGGTTGTTTTTTGCTTTTTCGCGCTTCTCGCCTCTCGCCACGTCGGTTTTAAGGTTTATACCAGCCGTCGCGAATCAGGTCGCGGCGAAGTTCGTGGCCGGCATTGCGGATCACGCCGCTATACCAGAAATGTTCCTCAGTGGTACTGGTGCCCGGGCCGTCCAGTCGCTTGCGATTGTCGATGAGGATCTGGCGAAATTTTTCGTCTGGTTCTTTGAGGACTTCTAGAATGCGACTTTTCATGGGGTCTTCGCAGGCGGAGAGAACATGGTGAAGGATGTCACGCAGCTGTAATCCCATGCGGTATTCCCAGAGGTCGCCCTCAAAGTTGGTGCAGCATTCCTGGACAAATTCATTCCAATCAAGCAGGAGAGCCCCAAAATCATCCTCGGCAAACTCTTCATAGTCTGGATGCTGGCTGAGAATCTCCTCGATCATCTTCTGCTCTTTGCGTGAGAAGAAAAAGGACAAGCTCTCTTCAACCGGGTACATGTCGAGTCGATCGATCAGCTCACGACAAAAGTGGGCGTAATCGAGATCGCGATCGCTGAAGTCCCATAGCTCTTCGGGAAGGTTGTCGCGCTCCAGGCAGAGGAGTGAAAGGTGGTCGTGGCCGAGTTCCGTGTGCAGTAGCAGGTCTGGTCGGTGGGGAACCCTGGATTTGGCCAACTGGTTGGTGAGGCGCAGATGGTTGTCGGTGAAAAAGGTCAGGACTTTTTCCTCCGAATAAAACATCTCCTGGCTGGAGCGATTGTTGGCCAGGCCAAAACCGACAAAGCCATCGTGCATCAGGCGATCCCAGTAAGGTGCGATGATCTCAAGGATCTCAGGCGTTGGCATATAGGGTGAATAGTGAATGGTCGGTGCCGGGGGCTCTGTCTCTTTGGCGATCGGTTCAGTGGTGTAGAACTCGAGGATGAAGAACGCCTCTTCAGGCATGTTCTCAGCAAATTCATCAAAGATTGTGCGTACTTGGGAAGGCCCGGCCAGGACAGAAAAATGGTAGGTGTCGCTAGAGTTCTCCAGGAGGGAGAAATTATAACCTTCATGCAGGTTGCGTGACCTGAGTCGTGCTTGTGGCCAGAGCTGTAGTCCTGCAGGAAAATTTGTAAAAATGTCAGACAATGAGAACCTCTTCTGCCGGGTTGAGATCGGCACCTTTTTGATTACCTGCTTATGATGCGGCAATCATCTTTGTGAAGTCAACATTAAGTGGCGAAAGGGGGCTTTGTTGTTCTTGCTGAAGTTTAGCGTATGCAGTGAAAACCCTTTTGTGGCGGGCGCATAAAGCGGTTATGAAAAGGTTTGAAGTCACGCTAAATTGGTGTTTAATCTAAGTAAACTGGTTTTATCTAAAATGAATTTTCCGTTGACATGGAGTGCCACTTGGGCTATATCCATGCGGTGGATAAAACCCTATTCTATTTGTAGATAGATAGCATGTGTTATTCGCCTCTAGATTAAATTAAAAAGCAGAAAAGCATTTTTCATAGCAACCGGCCGGCAGGCGAGGGTGTCTCCCGGCTGAAAAACTCCAGCAAGCAGAGGAATCCAAAGATGGCAAAAAAAACGATTACACCGTCACTGAAGAATCCATTTGATCCACCTGAGAAAGTTGAATTCACCATTCCTGGTGAGGTTGCCGGCGTGCGCGGTGGCTACGAAGATGTTATGCAGGAAGGTCATGACCTGATCCAGCGGCCCATCAAGTCCGTCGCTGTCGGGCAGATTGAAAAGCAACATTTCAAAAAGCGGATGACTGTCTGGGAGCGGATCAACGTTCTGACCCAGGCCAAGCCCAACATCTTGTTCCAGAACTGGGGCAAGAACCTTGATGGCGCATCGCTGGTTACCGGCATTCTTAATATCAATGGCCGTGACGTTGGTGTTTATGGCCACGATTTTACGGTACGAGCCGGTTCTATCGATGCCACAAACGGCAACAAGCTGGCCCGCATGTTTAAAATGTGTGGTGAAAAAGGCTTGCCTCTGATCGGCATGAACGACTCCGCGGGCGCGTTTGTTCCTGCCGGTGTCGGTGGCCTGGATGGCTACGCAGAAGCCTTTACTGCCCTGCGTAAGATCAGCGGTGTGGTGCCGACCGTCATGTGTATGTTCGGTTTTAACGCTGGTGGCGGTTCTTATCTGCCTCGCCAGGGTAGCTTTCTGATTCAGCCCAAAGACACCTTCTTCGGCCTGACCGGCCCTGGAGTTGTCAAATCAGTTCTCGGTGAAGATATCACCCCCGAAGAGCTCGGTGGGCCCAAGGTCCATTGCGCGTCTGGCGTTACCGACCTCACCGTGGCCGATGAAACTGCAGCACTGCGTACCGCAGTCCGCCTGGTGAGCTACCTCCCTGACAATAACTACAGTATGGCCCCTTTCCAGGAAACCAGCGATCCTCTGGATCGTAAAACCTGGGAGATTAATACTCTGTTGAAAAAAGCCTTCAACTCTCCAACCGGTTTTAATACCCCGTTTGATGTCTCAATTATCATTCAGCAGATTTGTGACCATGGTGATTACTTCGAGTTGCAGCCCGACCGTTCCCGAGAGGCGATCACCGCCCTGGGCCGTCTCGGTGGTAATGTGGTTGGCTTCGTTGCTAACAATAGCGCCGTTTCTTCAGGTCAGATTGACTGCGACTCGGCGGTCAAAATTGCCCGTTTTGTGCGCTTCTGTAATATCTACAACATTCCATTGATCTTCATGGAAGACACGACCGGCTTCCTGCCGGGCCGTGAGCAGGAAGCCCGCGGTATCGTTCAGGCTGGACGCTCGATGCTTGATTCCATCATCGATGTTCGCACACCGCGTATCCTGCTGATTCTACGTAACGCTTACGGTGGCGCCTACGCGTCTTACAATAACTATCCCACCGGAGCCGATCTGGTTCTGGCCCTGCCGACTACCCGTCTCGCCGTTATGGGCCCGGCCGGTAAAGAATTTGTCTACAAAGGCGAGCTGCGCAAGCTCCGTGGTGAGATCAAGAAAATGGTCGCCGACGGGATCCTGACACGTACTAAGGCAGGCATGGACGGTGCGGAAGCCAAGAAGGATGCCGAGGCCGAGACCGCAGAATGGCTCAAGCTGCAGGAAGCTGAACTTAACCTGCGCTACGAGAAAGAATTGATGAACCCGAAAGAGGGTCTCGCCCTTGGTTCTATCTCCTCACTGGTTATGCCGACTGACCTGCGTCAGGTCCTCGGTGAGAATATGAACTTCCTGTTGCGGCACTACGAGGCTTCGTCCTGGCAGGATGTCCAACGCGAATTCCATTAATCACTGCGGATACTATTGACATAAGCGAATCAAGGTTTCGATTTGGAGATATAAAGCAATGGCACAGAATAATAACTACACAAATAATCCACTGATCCATAGTGATCGTCGCTTGAGTCAGTCCGACTCGGAATGGGTCCGTTCTTTCTCTTGCGAAGACCTCAAGCCGTTGATCGTTTGTCGCGGCCCGATCCGTCTGGAAGCAATGACCGTCTACGAGGAAATGGGGATCAGTCACTACGGTATCCTGCTCTCGGAGAAGGATTCGATCGTTTATCCTAATGCGCTTTCCCCTGAACTGCGTTTGTTGACCGACAACAGCCGCGTTCACCGGGTGCCCGATTATACCGGCGCCTCAAAAGAAGAACGTGTTGAGCGTATCGGTCAGATCATCCAGATCGCCAAAGATAACGGTTACGATGCGATCTTTGCCGGCTATGGGTTTATGGCCGAGGATGATGAGTTTGTTGCGGCGATAGAAGATGCCGGATTGAAATTCATCGGGCCTTGTTCGGCAACCCAGCGTGGCGCAGGCAAGAAAGACGAAGCCAAGCGTACCGCACTGAGTGTTGACGTATCTGTAACGCCCGGTATTGACAATGCTACTTCACGCACCCTGGTCAGCAAGCACCCGAGTCGTGAGGCGTTGTTGGCTGTGGCTAAGGCAGAAGGGCTTAACTGCGATAAAAAAATCCTCGCAGACAAGAAGCTCGAGCTTGTCGACCTGGCCGGTCACATCCTTATGGCTTCCTATGAAAAGGGGATCGACCTCTTTTCCATCGATGAACTCGGGGTTCAGGTCGAAAAAGAGTGTTTCGACATGTTCAAGAGCTACCCTGGCGCCCGGATCCGTCTCAAGGTGATCGGTGGCGGTGGTGGTAAGGGTCAACGTATTCTTGGCGCTTCGCTTCTGACCAAGAAGAACCCTTCCGATGCCGACATCAAGAAGGCAGCGAAGGTTGCTCCCGATCTGGTTCGAGAGGTTCTGCTTGAGGTTAAGGCCAACGGTGTTGGCGACAATAAAAACGTTCTCGTTGAGCTGAATATCGAGCAGACTCGTCACAACGAGATCCAGTTGCTCGGTAACGGTGAGTGGGCCATCGCCCTCGGTGGGCGTGACTGCTCGCTGCAGATGCACGAACAGAAGCTTCTCGAGATTTCTGTTACTCAGGAAGCCCTGAGCGATGAAATCAAGAAAGCGAAAAAAGCAGGCCAGAAAGCTCAGGCCAAAGCTCTTGAGAGCGATCTGCAAGTTCTCAAGCGCATGGAAGAAGAGTCGGAGCGTTTTGGAATGGCTGTCGGCCTTGATTCCGCATCTACTTTTGAGTGCATTGTCGATGGTGCCCGCCACTATTTCATGGAAGTCAACACCCGCATCCAGGTTGAGCACAGGGTTACCGAGCTGGTTTACAACCTCAAATTCACCAACCCGAAGAACAAGAAAGAGTTTTTCGTGGTTGAATCACTGGTGGAAGCAATGGCTCTGTTGGCAAGGCATAAAGAGCGTTTGCCACGCCCGGAGCGCCAGCAGCGATTTGGTGCCGGTGCCGAAGCTCGTCTCAACGCGACCGATTGTTCTCTCTCGCCGAGCGCTGGCGGCGTAATTCGTTACTGGTCGAAGCCGATCGACGGCGAGGTTCGTGATGACCAGGGTATCTGCATGGTCAACCCGGACACCGGCCAGTTCATGCGCTATACGGTGGCAGGTGCCTACGATTCCAATATCGCGTTGCTCTTGACCAAAGGTGACGATCGCCTCGACAGTTACAACCATCTCTCCAAGGTTTTGCGCAGCACCGTTCTACGTGGTACTGATCTGGCGACCAACCTTGAGTTCCATTACGGCCTGGTCAACTGGCCATTACGGTCTGGTCAACTGGTTCCTCGGTCAGAATGTTATGGCCAAACCAACCACCCGTTTCGTGGTCCCCTACCTGACCCTGGTGGGCAAGTTGAAAGAGGAATCCAGCAAGTTGGATGTTGTCTTTGCTTTCATTGCTATGAAAAAACATCTGGGTAAACTTTATAGTGACAATCCGGAGATCAAGAAAGCTGTTTCCGAGACTCTGGATCGTAAGGGTACCCTGTTGACCCGTCCCATGGAGTTGCTGCTGGCCGATCCGCATATGCTCTCAGGCTGGTTGAGCCTTAACCGCAAAAATTTCAAGTTCGAAAATGGCAAACTGGTCTGGTTGCGCAATCCCCTGGTTGTTCTCGAGGAAACTTACGAGTTCCTCAACATGACCTGGCGTAAGGAAGCCCCGGCTGCCGAAGTTATTTGGACACACGATCGTGACTTGCTGCAGAATGCCCTGGCTTTCTATGCTGAGCTGCGCGAGAAGTTCGGCTTGGGTAAGGATGAATTCATAAAGCTTAGCGATATCCTTGGCAAGGACAAGCCGCAGGGTGGCTTCGACGCAGAGACCTGGGCAGAGATCCAATCTGCACACCTTGGTTTCGAGGTCGGTAACGAGCTCTTCGGTCTGCTCTTCATGATTGCCGAGAAGACTGATTTCTATGCCTTCAAGGTTGAAGAAGACCTTGAGGTGACGATCCCTGATTACCTCAATGATCCTGACCTGCAGGCAGCCATGAAGAAGATTCTGGTGCCGCCTCCATCGACCAAGGCCGACGAGATCGTTACGCCGGGCGGCGGCATGTATTATTCCCAGGAAGCGCCAGGTATGCCGATGTTCGTTAAGGAAGGTGAGCACTTCGAAAAAGGTCAGCCGCTCTTCATCCTTGAAGTTATGAAGATGTTCAACAAGGTCCCCGCGCCTTTCTCCGGCACTGTGGACAAGATTCTGATTGAAGGTGGTGACGGCGTTATCGTGCAAAAGGGTCAGCCGATCTTCAAAGTCACTCCGGATGAGAAGTTTGTGGAAGTTGATCCGAAGCAAGTTGAAAATGAGCGGCGTGCCGCAACCACGGAATACCTGACCGCAATTATTTGATTGTGATTGAACACTGTAATTCGTTGTAGATGGATGTGAAAGCTGAAGCCCCGCCTGTGAACAGGCGGGGCTTTTTGTCTGTTTGACAACTTGTTGCTCTTTACTTTTAAGATCAAAGCAGAACCGGCGGGTCGCGTCCCGCCATACGCCATTCTTTTTGTCCAGGCGGCCACAAAAAGGATGCAAAAAAGGCCTTGCTCCTTGCGGAGGGCATCTCCTTTGCCAGGTTTTATGGCTTTAAGGTATGGCAGAAATAAAGAATCCGGCCCTGGGCAAGGGCCTTCCAGGTCGTGGTCTTTTGCAGCAAAAGACAAAAGCACACCTAAGTAACATGAACCAGAGTCATAGAGGTCCTAAAGGGCCTCGGGGCTAACGGGGGATGCGTAGACTACCAAAGATTTATTCCAATAATATTTGCCACCAGAATGAATCGAGTAAA
>JAAXQF010000441.1 GCA_012974435.1 Desulfuromonadales bacterium
ATTAATGGCCGCAGATAGAATCTGATAAAATCAGATAATTCAAAAGCTTTAGTCTCTATTTAGCCGCGATCAGAATCTATGAGAATCTATTCAAGATAAAAGCTGTAGATCTTGTCTTTAGGTTTAAACATTATAGACCTTCATAGATTTTCATTGCGGCTAAATAAGGACTTAATGTTATCTAGCTTTTGACCTAACTCGTCAGATTTTATCAGATTCTATCTGCGGCCATTAATAGCGCTTTTAGTTTTCCCCAGGAGAGAAAAATGACTCAAATAAAGTTCGGAACATCCGGTTGGCGCGGTATCCTCGCCGAAGATTTCACCCTCGAAAATGTCCGCATTGTCACCCAGGCGATCGCTGATTTCCTGCGCGCCGACAAAAGCGCCGATAAGGGCGTCGTTATCGGTCATGACAGCCGTTTTATGGGCGAGAAATTTGCCAGGGAGACGGCACGCGTGCTTGCCGGTTCGAAGGTGCCGTCTTTTATCTGCAAGCGCGATACGCCAACGCCGGTTATAGCCTACGAAATCATGCGCCGTGGTGCCGCTGGTGCCATCAACTTCACCGCAAGTCACAACCCTTACGATTATAACGGCATCAAGTTTTCAACCGCCTGGGGCGGCCCTGCCTTACCCGAAGTCACCACAGAAATCGAACGTCTGGCCAATGCCATGCTCGGCGAGGTCTGTTACCGCGATATGCCGCTCGATAAGGCCGTGCGTGCCGGTCTGGTCGAGGAGATCGACCCCATGCCGGATTACCTCGATGTGATCCGTTCAAAGGTTGATCTCGAGGCGATCGGCAAGTCAGGTATAAGCGTGATTTTTGACCCGATGTATGGGGCAGGGCGTGACTATGTCGACGGCTTACTGGTCGAGGCTGGCCTTCTTGTCCAGACGATCAACAGCTCAAAAGATCCCTACTTCGGCGGCATGCCCCCAGATCCGGCACCGGCTCATCTCAACGCTCTCATCACCCGGGTCAAAGGCGATAAACACGTGATGTTGGGTCTGGCTACCGATGGTGACGCCGACCGCTACGGCATCATTGACGCCGATGGCACCTTTATCGAACCTAACTATATCCTGGCACTCCTCTATGACTATCTGATCCGCCGCAAAGGGGAGTCTGGTGACGCAGCGCGTTCTGTTGCCACATCTCATTTCATCGATGCCGTGGCCGCTCATCACGGTTATAAAGTGCGCGAAACTCCGGTCGGCTTCAAATATATCGGTGAATTCATCCGTGATAACGAGATCGTCATTGGTGGCGAAGAGAGCGCCGGCTTAAGCCTGCGTGGTCACGTCCCCGATAAAGATGGTGTGCTCGCCTGCCTGCTCGTCGCTGAAATGGTTGCTGTCGAGTGCAAGACGCTTGGACAGCTTCTGAAAGACCTCTACAGCCGCGTCGGAGAGTTCCATACGGCCCGCGAGAACCTGCGCCTCTCCCCGGAGCTCGCAGAAAAGATCGGCGATAAACTCGCTTCACCGCCAGATCAGTTGGCCGGTCAAGCTGTTAAGGAACTGGTTACAACCGATGGTGTCAAAATGATTCTTGAAGACGGCTCCTGGGCGCTTTTCCGTAAGTCGGGTACTGAACCCGTGGTGAGGGTTTATACTGAAGCGGGGAGTGTAGAAGCTTTGGAGGCGTTGACTTCTGCTGCGGTTGGCTTTGTGGAAAGCTGAACCTTTTTAATGGCCGCAGATAACATCTGATGAAGTCTGATGGTTAGGGCAAAAGCAATAAACTAATACATTAAGCCCTTGTTTGGCCGCGATCAGAATCTATGAAAATCTATACAACCGTTAAAGAGATCCCCTTAGGTTTTGTTCTAACTATAGATCTTGATAGACTTTCATTGCGGCAAATTGACTTTAGCTTTAGGTTCTGTCCTGCCCATTCTTGTTAAATAAAAATTGGGTTTTTTGTCTACCCATCAGACCCTATCAGATTGTATCTGCGGCAAATAAGCTTCTGCTTTTGTCCTAAGTAATCTCCGCATACTCCAAAAATGTCTTACACGGCGCAAACACCTCCTGCTCCCCAAGCAACTCATTCAACTCCGGTGCATTGAAATAGCGCGCCTGTAACGCCTGTCCCTGTTGCATCCAAAAACCGAATTGCGGAATAAACGTGTTGCGCTTGATCGTGTGATCGATAGTCAGGCCGGCGATGATCAGGATGTTGCGGTCACCGCTGTCGAAAGAATCGGTTACATAGGAAGCCAGGCGATGGAACTGCCTCCAGGTGTTGATGTCGGCCATGCGCCGGTGGGGGTAGGGCGAGGTGACGATGTCGGGCATGAAGTCGAAGACAGAACCTTCCAGCATGGAGTCTGGATCGTGTAGTGTCTCGTTGAGATTCTTGGTGAAATAGAAGGTGGTCGGGTCAAGGAGTTTGCCGATCGAAACCGGAGTCTTGGCGATCTCTTTTAGCGGGTGTTGGTAGTGGTTGGTAAATTCCTTGTTGAGTCGATAAACCTTGCCCTGGCTGGCATCCCGCAGTGGTTCACCGTCGACAAGCCGGTCGATGTTCAGGTGCAGGTGAGGGTGGTCATGCGTGTCGGTACTTTTACGCAGCAGGTATTTGTAGGGGATTTCGACCTTCAAACCGCCGGGGCCGCGGAAGAGAGTGATCAAGGTCGACGCGCGTTGGTAAAGGGTCATGTAGGGCTTCATCAGGCGATTCAGCATGCCGCAGCAGGGGGCGACCTTGCCGTGCACACGTTCCACATAGCCGATCCCTGCCTCCTCACTGCCACCGATATGACTGCCCCCAAGGATAACCATGTCTCGGCCGTGATGCGATGCTGGGATCAGTCGCTTCGGGTCGATCAGAGCACCGACCCTTCCCAGGTTAAAGGCCGGGCAATCATACACATAACCGAAGAGACTCTTCTTGATGCTCTGACTCTCATCCGAGCACTGCCAGACCACCGGTAGTTCTCCTTCAAAATTGGCTTCACTCGTGAGAGATCTCATCTGCCCAAAGAGGTCCATTAACTCCATGGGTGGCTGCTCGAGAAGGGTTTCAATCGGTGGAGAGATCGGCATGGTTAGTCTCCTGGTGTGTTGCTGTATTTTGTAAGAATTAACAATATAACACTGTTATATAGATATGTGTAGTGATTCATCGAAATTTAAATATAGACGTGAATCTAGATGTTTATCTTGATTTGCATAAGTTGTTGTCATAGGTAGCCTGACGAATTTTATGCAAGTATGAATTTTTTCTTGACATAAACCTTGGGACAATCTAATTTAAGCATCGTTTGAAAATGTTAACCTTTGCCGCTGAAGGGTATTTACAGCCTTCGCAGTCCGGCTTTTTGTTTATGAAATGGAGGGGGGATAGAACTCTACGCGGACCTTTCGGACTGCGGACTTGTTCTGTCACATCAACCTGTAAAAATTCTTCGGCATTGATCCGAACAATTCCCCCTCCCAAAATTAAACCTATTGTTTGTGGTGTCTTTTCGTTGGCACGTTGACGGACGAAAACCACGCGCATAAGAGTCCGCCATAAATAAACGCCAGGCAAGAAAGGAGAGGGCCAGCCTGGAAAGCGTCACATTGTAATGACTTATTAATTGTTATCAGTAAGGAGGAAGCTATGAAGAAAACAAGCATGATGCTTGTGCTGATGGTGGTCGCTGTCTGTCTGACAGCCACGACAACCCTCGCAGCTCAAATCGTTGTAGAAGAACGCATTGGTTCGGAGACCGGGTCGCCTATCAAAGAAGAGTTCAGCTTTTACGGTCAGGGATTCGAAGATTTCATTCTCAAAGTTCAAAATGGTGATGAGAGCGGTACGAACCAGGTTTCCAGTGCTATCATTAGTATCAACGGCGTAAAAATTCTCGGCCCATCAGATTTCAACCAGAAGGTTCAGGTCCTCGAACGCGTCATCTCCCCCAATGATCTCGAAAACACTCTCACAATTTCACTTCGCAGCAACCCCGGTGGTTTCCTGAATGTTCAAATACTGGCTGAGACAAGCCTGAACCTGCCTCCCGACCCAGGCTCTGCCGGCGATGCCACTATTGAAGGTGTCGATGTCAATGATAATGGCATACGCGATGACATCGAGCGCTGGATTGCATTGACCTACCAGGATTCCGATAAAACCCGTCAGGCGCTTATTCAGAACTACTATCCATTGCAGAACTTTATGATCCACGCTCGTGAGGGTGATCGGGATGCAGTTTATAACGATATGACGGCTCTGCAGAGATCTAGTGAGTGCATCTACTATGTACGTCGTGTCGATGCAAACGATCTACTTGCGGAACTCGAGAGTGTAGTTGTTAATACTTCTGACCGTGTTTATGCCTATCTGGATTCAAGCCGTATCTTGGGTGGAGGGAGTTTCCCGTCAAAGCCTCTATCCAAATGGAAGCAGAGTTGTACATTCGATCCTGATTCGTTAGCAGACTGATTGGAGGGGTAAATGAAAAGTCTATGTTATGTAATGACGTCAATGTTACTGGTTTTAAGTTGTTTTCAAGGAGTTTCTGAAGCTACTTATTGTGATACGCAAACTTATGTTTTCCATGGCAATGGAATGTTTAATTCAAAAAGGGAGGCCTCAACTAATCTCAAAGAATTACAAATCGTGATGAGCCAATCCGGCAATCTTTCTGAACAGGAGTGGACCTTCGAACTTTCATACAACAACAATGAGGGGATTGCTTCATTTTTCGAGGTCTATCGTCAAAGCATGGGTGACCAGGCAGCTTCCTTCTGGAGGTGGCTCGGCAGTCGGGATCTTGCTCCTGAATGGTTTCAGGGTGCAGCACAGGAAATAGCAGCCACTTATAGTCTTGCAGAGGGCGTCATCGACAATGATCTAAGAGATCATGTTCAACGTTATCAAAGCTTATTGATGGAAGGTAATCGTGTGCTGGTTGTAGCTCATTCCCAAGGCAATCTTTATGCAAATGCTGCCTATACAAATTTGGCACGTGATAGTCGCATACAGATGGGTGCCTTCGGTATTGTCTCAGTTGCGACACCTGCGAGCTACGTCGCGGGGAATGGCTCATATTTTACTCTAACAAACGACCTGGTAATCGCTGCGGTTCGAGCAGCAGTGCCTAGTGTTTTACCTGTGAATGTTGCTAACACAAATGTCGATTCCGACTGGAAACATCACAGCTTTATCAAGTCTTATCTCAACGGTAACCAAACCGGCCCAATGATCATCAACAGCGCACTCAGTCAAGCCAACTCTCTCTCGTGGCCAACCCCACAGATTGGTAGCGGCCCCATCAGCGTCACTCTGACCTGGGGAGCGGAAAGAGACGTGGATCTGCATGTTAATGAGCCGGATGGCAGCCATGTCTATTATGGCAACATGTTGGGCAGTTCCGGTTACCTGGACTACGATGATGTTACTTCCTATGGTCCTGAGCACTACTACGTTGTTGATTGTGAGAACTTGACAACGGGACGATACGGTGTTGGCGTTAATTATTATTCTGGTAATGGACCGGAAACAGCCCATGTTCAGGTTCAGGCTGGAGATATTATCAGAGACTACTCAATTAATCTCTCTGCCCCGGAAGGTTCCGCAGGAAATAGCAACGCCGAACCTGTCGCCAGCATCGAAGTTATTGGTGATGCTGAAAACGGGTATGAATTCACTGTTGCAGGAGCTGGTCGCTAGCAACCTGTTGGACTAACCATGAACTGGCTGCAAATCTGCCTGTTCAGCCCATTTTCGCTTCAGCCTAGATAGTCCCACAGGCTGCTAGAGCGTTGTAAATATCTAAGTTTTTGATTTGCTGCCAGGGAAATGCATGGCAGCTATGAAGGGGGAGGTAGGGTAAACACGGCTGTACCGATAAAAGAAAGATCTCCAAATTTGCAATGCAATGGCCGCTTTGCGGCACCCAACGCCCAGGTTTGAGGGGAACCCGTGGCGAGGAGGGGAATGTGATGTTATGCAATTGTCATAAGGGGGGACGTGAGATCTTTCTGCCCCATTTTGTGTGATCTCATTTTTATGAGATATGTTATGGCCCGCCCGAAACGGCGGGCCAATTTTTTAACTGAAGGCTTTATTGGCCGCAGATACAATCTGATAACTTCGAATAGAGTCAAAGGCAATACCGCTTATGTTTGTGGTTAAAAACCATTAGACGTAATCGGACGTTATCTGCGGCAAGATAAATGTTTGAGGTTTTGCCTTTAGCGTACCCCGTCCCGCGTACCCTTCCTACCAGGCAAAGCTTGGCCTGTGAGATTTATGAGAAGCGATGTGTGTGATGCGTCGATTTAATCTTTGCGGAAATCAGTGGCGTGTGGCGCGTGGCGAGGCAAGGCTCATGGACTTTAAGCTCGTTCCCTTAACCTGGCCTCAATAAGCC
>JAAXQF010000446.1 GCA_012974435.1 Desulfuromonadales bacterium
TTGATGGATGGTGGCGGTGATTTTGCGACCTACTGTCTGGATATCTGGGAAGAAGAGTTCTGCTCGATTGGCTTTGAAGATATCGACCCGCGCTTTATCGGTGGGATGATTGTGCAGTTGGAAGAAATTTGATCTAACCTTAAAAGATTAACGCAAAGACGCAAAGTTTAAAGGCAAGACGCAAAGGGAAATGTTTGGAAAAACAATAATTTTCTTTGCGTCTTTTCTTGCTGTTCTTAGCGCCTTTGCGTTAATCTTTTAAGGTTAGATCAAAGAGCTTCCAACTGCACAATCATCCCACCGATAAAGCGCGGGTCGATATCTTCAAAACCGATTGAGCAGAACTCTTCTTCCCAGATATCCAGACAGTAGGTCGCAAAATCACCGCCACCATCCATCAATGAGCCAAGCCACTTAACCGTCTCTTCCCGCAGGCGAGGATTGAGCACACCCGACTGGGAAACCATGCCGTGCAGACCGGCCAGTTCTTCCTCGGCGATCGGCAGCGGCTGGAAGTCGCGGCCCAGCAGTTTATTGGCCAGTGATGTCAGGAAAAACTCCACCAGGGTAACATCATCAACATTATCCGGCTGGCACCCGGAGAGGTCGATCACCTTTGGATCCGGCATCGGGAAGTGCAGAACGTCTTCAAAGAGCTGCCGCTGGAGCTCCATCCTGCCCAGCCATTGTTCCACCATGCCGATTTCGGCAAGATTGGCGAAGAGGCGCGTACCACCCTGAGTCGGATCAGCGACACCTTCGAAGAAGAGCGGTGGAAACTGATGCAGAGCGCTGAGGCAAGCGCGTGCGTTGTGATCAAGATAAGGAGCAACCGAAGACTTGCCAACAATGTCGCCGCGACGCTTCAATCTCAGAGTCAAGCTGAAGCCAAGGCGGAACAGGTCTTCGCAGTAGCAATCGGTCATACAGGTTCTGGCTTCATCAACATCGGTACCGGCCAGCCATTCCAGGCCCAGGTTGAGATAGGCATCCACCTTGGCGACTACATTGGTGACCTGCTCGACATTACCCATATCGATGCGATCGGCAAGGATCACCTTGTTAACCACGTTGGCCATCTCCCAGGCCAGACCTTCATCGATTCCGTCAGCGAGAACCTCGGCCAGCAGGCCCTTGGGACGCGCCAGCGTCATGGTAAAGCCAGGAGCGCTGGTCTCACTCGTACCGGGAGCCAGCTTGACCGGGCGATCCTCACGATAGTCTTCGGGATCGAGCCAGGCGTAAACTTTTTGCGCCGTGAAAGGCTCCGGGATACCCATATCGAGCAAACGTCCGGTGCGTTGCTGATAAACACTCTCCACGATCAGCCCCATGGTTTCCGAACGAACCGCCTCCATCAGGTAGACGAAAAACTCCGGGGAGAAGCTCTGCAGCACATCAAGAAGCTTTTCAAACAGCTTGGCGCTGTTCTCGGAATAGTAGGAGATCTCGTAGCCGCCATCGCGCTTCTTTGCATCAATGCGCGCGTCACTGTTCTCATCGGCTTCCGGCCCCGAGATAATATCCATTTCGGCCTTGAAGATCAGAACCAGCTGCTCAAAGTTCATCTGCTGGAGAACATCGAAAGCCTTCTCTTCTTCACCCTGCAAAAGAGTGATCAGCCAGCGATGTGTTTTGTCGGAGTTGAACTGATCACCCTCCCAACAATCGAGATCAAAAAAGCCGCTCCATTGCTCGGGAGTTGCCAGGCTCAACAGCTCCGGTAAATGCTCAGGGCCACGCTCCACGGCTAGCAGGTAAACTTCCTGTGCGGGGAGTTGAGCCATAAGTTCTTCACCATCGGGCGAATCAAGCAGCAATTCAGTCTTCTGCCGTGCGTCCAGACAACGCAAGACATCGATCTGCTCAGCAGGTGTTAATTCCGAAAAGTCATTAATATTAATACTGGGCACAGAAGGCTTGATGGCCATGGTCTGACTCCACTTGAGTTTAATAGGGAGCACAACTTAATCTATGTGTGGGTGTGGGTCAAGTTTACATAAGCTAAAGGATAACAGGAAAGTAGCTGACGACCGGAGGCTAGCTGCAAATATGAGTCGAGCTTTTTATTCTAATGCCCGAATCGCGAAGCCATCGGAATCAGTTGACGATAATCGTCGTAACTCAAGCTTGTCTGCCAGTGATCGGTCAGCATACCGGTTAATACCCCACCGCCAAAAAGCACCATCACGATCACCACGAACACGACCCCCGGAACAGGTCGCTTCCAGAACGACATCGACAGAGCGCCGTTTTCAGGACAATTACTGACACAAGTCAGGCAACCTGTACATTCTGGTGAGTGAATCTGCACCTTGTGCTGCACGTCGATCTGGGCTGGACAGGCACGACTGCATGCACCACAATCGATACACTTATCCGGGTAGCGGGAGACCTTGAAGGGGCTGAGCATACTCAGCAAGCCAAGCAGTGCACCATAAGGACAGAGGTAACGGCACCAGAAGTTTTTGTAAACAACAGACAGCAGCGAAAGCAGGGCAATCACCACCATGCTGGTCGTCGACATTCCGGTAAAGAAATGTAGCATCTTCACATCGGCAATCGCCCAATAAGGTGCCTTGAGAAATTCCTTCATTGCAACTACCGGCATACCGAAGAGAATCAGCTTTACAAAAAAGAAGAGCAACGCGTACTTGGCAAACTGTAGGAAAAGATCGAGACCGCGCCAGATGCGGAAATTTCGGCCGAACAGCTTAACGCCAACTTTCCAGGTCGTCTCAGAAAGAGTGCCGACCGGGCAGATGAACGAGCAAAACGACTTCTTGGTCAAAAGTGACATGGCCAGAAAGGTCAGGAAAAGCACCAGTGACGCAGGATGAATAGTGTCAAAGTGACCTGTGAACAACCAGGTTTTCAAGCTCACCAGTGCGCCAATCGGCAGAAAACCCTCAACACCAGGAGGGCGTGAATAATAGCCCGCCTGCCCTGCCGTTTCGAAGTGCCGTACGAAGAAACCGAACTGGACACCCAAAAAGAGACACCATCCGAAGAAAAGCCACTGGATCGTCAACCGCCAGTGACTCGCTTTTTTCCAATTGATTATTTTATTCATGATTCGTTGAAGATACTCCGAATTGAGTATCAAAGAAATGACTTTGGTCAAATTTCCAAAGCAGGAACACTTCAATGGAAGTGTTCCTTAGAAGTGGCCCGGTTTAGCTTTTAAAGAGCATCTCAGCAGTTTCGTAGATCGTTTCTGACAGAGTTGGATGCGGATGAATCGACTTGCGTAGGTCTTCACTGACCGCTGCCATCTCCAGCGCCAACACACCTTCTGCGATCAACTCCCCCGCTCCGGGGCCGGCAACAGCCACGCCGAGCAAGCGATCGGTATCAGGATCAATGATCAGCTTGGTCATGCCGTCATCGCGACCGAGGGTGAGCGTGCGGCCGTTGCTGCGCCAGGGCATTTTGGCCGTTTTGATCTTGATTTTTTGTTCACGCGCTTCAGTTTCTGTCAGACCGCACCAAGCGATTTCAGGATCGGTAAAAACTACGGCCGGAATCGCGCGTGGGTCAAACACAGCCTTTCTGCCCGCAATCACCTCAGCAGCAACATTTGCTTCAGCATAAGCCTTATGTGCCAGCATCGGTTCACCGGCAATATCACCAATCGCAAAGATGTGCTCTTCTGCTGTCCGCATCTGAGCATCCACCTCAACAAAACCCTTCTCGCTGACTTTTATGGATGTATTCTCAAGCCCCAGGTTCTCACTGTTTGGTTTACGGCCAATGGCAATCAGAACCTTGGAGAAAAGACTCTTGGTCGCCTCACCCTTTTTATCCTTCACAGTCACCATCACGCCATTTTTTTGCTCTTTCAAATCGGTTACTCGGGTATTCAGTTTGATCTCCGCAAACTTTTTACCAAGCCGTCTCTTCAGCACCGAAACCAGGTCACGATCACAGCCCGGAAGCAGACCATCGGTCATTTCCACGACCGAGACTTTACTGCCGAGAGCAACGTAGGCTGAACCGAGTTCCAGACCGATATAACCACCACCAACAACCAACAGCGAAGAGGGGATATCCGGGATTTCAAGGGCGCCGGTTGAATCGATGATTTTGGTGCTGCCTGCCGCCACGCCCGGCAGCATGATTGGTCGTGAACCGGTAGCGAGAATGGCTTTTTCGAAGGACATCTCACCCGTAGTGCCGTCAGTGACTGTCACCGTTAAAGTGTGCGCGTTCTTGAACTTCGCCATGCCGCGAACATAGGTTATGTTCTGTTTTACGACTTTTCCGCCGAGACCTCCGGTCAACTTGCCGATGACTTCGTCTTTCCAGTCACGCACCCGGTCAAGATCGATTTGAGGCTTTTTGAAGGTGACGCCTATTTCTGTAGCTTCTTCCGCTTCGGCAACCAGCTTGGCGACGTGGAGCAAAGCCTTCGATGGAATGCAGCCACGATGCAGGCAGACGCCTCCCGGGTTCACCTCCGGGTCAATCAGGGTGACATTCAAGCCAAGTTCAACAGCCTTGAAGGCCGTTGCATATCCTCCCGGGCCTGCTCCTATAACAACCAGTTGCGCACTGGCGGGGATCTTTTCTGTGTTACTCACATCATTATCCTTTCATGACCAGGTTCAGAGGGTTTTCAAGAGCCTCACAAATCCAGCGTAGGAAACGGGCACCGTCGGCACCGTCAACGACGCGGTGGTCATAGGTCAGGGAAAGCGGCATGATCAGTTGTGGGACAAACTGGTTGCCATCCCACACCGGTTGCATTGAAGCGGTCGAGATACCCAGAATGGCCACCTGGGGGGCATAAACGATCGGCGTAAAAGAGGTTCCGCCAACCCCACCGAGGTTGCTGATGGTAAAGGTTCCACCTTCCATATCGGCCGGACTGATCTTGCGCTCACGGGTCTTCTCAGCAAGGCCATTCAGCTCCGTGGCGAGTCGTTCGATGCCTTTCTCATCGGCATCACGAATCACCGGTACCAACAAGCCACCTGGGGTATCAACAGCAACGCCGATATGCACATAGTCTTTCAGCACAAGCTCTTTATTTGCCAGGTCAAGGCTGCTATTGACTCCCGGAAACGCTTTAAGCGCTGCAGCACAGACCTTGACCATAATGGCTGTCATGGTCAAACGGTTTTCAGTGCTGGCGCGCTGATTGGTCTTCTTGCGAAACGCTTCGATCTCTGTAATCTGAGCATTGTCATACTGGGTGACCATAGGGATCGTCGACCAGGCATAACCCATGGAGTCGGCAGTCAATTCACGAACCCGAGACAATGGCTCACGACGGATCGCCCCCCAACGGCTGAAGTCAGGTAATGGCCGCTGGGCGTGCAGCCCGGGGAACTCTCCCACCACCGAAGGAACAGAGCCACCCCCTGTTATGCGCTGCATAGTTTCACGAACGAAATCACGCACATCATCTTCACTGATACGTCCGCCGGGGCCCGTGCCCTGGACCTGGTAAATATCAACACCAAGATCACGCGCCAACCGCCGCACGGAAGGAGCAGCAGGAGCAACAAGGTCATTGCGTCGGACAGTGTTCAGATCAACCTGAGGCCCATCAGGCGTCGGTGCAGAAGAAGCCTGGGGTTCAGCGGTTGCTGTCTGTTCAACAACAACTGTAGATACAGGTTCTGCTTCAACGACAGGTGTGGGGATGTCTTCACTGGCTATCTCGGGAGCTTCGACCTCTTCGGCCTCCCCGGACGCCTCCATAACCATGATGACTGCATCAATCGCCACACGGTCACCTTCTGCCACCAAAATTTCGGTGATCTTGCCTGCGTGACTCGAGGGGACCTCGACAACCGCCTTGTCAGTCTCCAGCTCCAGCAGAGTCTGCTCCACTTCAACGCTATCGCCGACAGCAACAGATATACTAACAACGGTTCCTTCAGTGACACCTTCTGAAACGGCAGGAACTCTAATCTCGTGTTTCATAGTTTTCCTCAATATGAGTCGTGATTCGTAAACAGTATCCATTTTCAACAGAGGGACAGTCCCCATTCGGTGCATCAGAGGGACAGTCCCCGTTCGGGGACAGTCCCTGTCTAATCGACATGGGGGTTTAACTTACCTGAATCAATCTTCAAATCAGCGATGGCTTTGGCCACCACGTCATTGCTGACCTCGCCGGCATCAGCCAGCTGCTTCAGTGTCGCAACCACGATGTAGCGGGCATCGACTTCGAAGAAGTCACGTAACCGCTCACGGCTGTCGCTGCGACCAAAACCATCTGTGCCCAGACAATACAAAGGTGCAGGGAACCACGCTGACACGGCCGCAGGCAGAAGCTTCATGTAATCCGAAGCCGCGACAAAGACGCCTTTCTCCTTGGCGAGGAGACTGCTGACATATGGAACTTTCGCTT
>JAAXQF010000461.1 GCA_012974435.1 Desulfuromonadales bacterium
TCTTTCTCGCGCGTTGCGGTTTATCCGGCCGAGGGGCAAGCCAAAGACCAGGCCTGGGGACTGTCGCGTACCTACCGGGGGCCTGTGCCAGATCAACTTGGTATGGTTGTCGATGATACCGGCTACACCACCATGTATCGCTGGGATCGGCAGACCGGCCTCGATTTCTTCCGTAAGAATGTCATCGGGCTTGCTTACCAGATCAAAGAGCAGCCGACGTCCCTGGTAATTGGCCCCGGCGGCGGTAAGGACGTCTTGACCGCGCTCGCATCCGGTGCCGAGAAGGTTACGGCCGTGGAAGTCAATCCGTTGATTGTCGATGCGGTCAATGACCACTTCGGCTCCTTGACCGGAGAGCTCTACCGTCATCCGCAGGTGCGTTCCGTTGTGGATGAGGGGCGCAGCTTCGTACGCCGCGATCAGAACCGCTACGACATCATCCAGGCGTCTGCCGTCTTTGGCCGCATGGCTCCGGCCGCTGGCGCCTTCACCCTGTCAGAGAACAATCTCTATACCCTGGAAGCCTTCACAGACTATTGGGATCACCTGACCGATGACGGAATCCTGACTATCTCACGCTTTATCTTTGAGCGGGAAACCCTGCGTCTGGTCTCCCTTGGCCTGGCTCTATTGCAGGAACAGGGGGTGGCTGATCCGGCAGCTCATATCGCTGTTGTTCGTGAACGCGGACTGGCCAATTT
This sequence comes from Desulfuromonadales bacterium, assembly GCA_012974435.1. Lineage (GTDB taxonomy): Bacteria > Desulfobacterota > Desulfuromonadia > Desulfuromonadales > BM103 > M0040. Next base: position 702 of record JAAXQF010000461.1, read on the forward strand.
CATGCTCAAGAAGACACCCTTCTCGGCAGAAGAACTGACCAACCTGAGGGATTTGATGGTTGATATGGAGTTCCAGGAAGTCTACCTGCCCGATCGTCGTGGCGGCAAAGGGGCCTTTCACGAACTGATCAGTGCCAATGGCAGCGCAGAGTTTCACGCAGCTTTCCCCTTTGATATCAGGCCCGTGACGGATGATCGGCCGTTTTTCTACTACATGCTTAAACCTGCTGAATTTATTAAGCTATTAAGCTTTCCTGAACAGGGTAAATTCGAAGATAGAGCCATTGTGACCCTGCGTAACCTGTTGGTTGTGGTGGGCGTTTGTGTCTCAGCCTTCTTGATCCTGCCATTACTTCTGTGGCGCCGGGAGGGGCTGAAAAGTTCCGGCAGTGGTTGGCGCGTACTTTACTTTGCCTGCCTCGGCCTCGGTTTCATGTTTATCGAGATTGGCCTGCTGCGGCGGTTCATTCTCTTCCTTGGTCCGCCAATCTATTCACTGGCCGTTATCCTCTGTTCACTTCTGATCAGTTCCGGCGTCGGTGCCCTCTGTTCGTCACGCTTGCCGTCAGATCGTTTGCATCGCTGGCTGCCAAAGATCCTATTGGCACTGGTCTTGCTCTCTATTGTCCTTGATCCTTGGTTGGGACTGCCGGTCTTTGCCCGTTGCCTGATGGCAGGTGTGCTGTTAATCCCGTTGGGTTTGTTAATGGGGATGCCTTTGCCGATCGGTATGCGCCTGTTTCACGACGGCAACGACCTGATCCCCTGGAGTTGGGGAGTGAACAGTGCCACGAGCGTGCTCGGAGCGATTCTGGCCGTGGTTGTTGCCATGAATGCCGGCTTCACGGTGACTTTGCTGGTGGGGACCTTGCTTTACCTGTTGGCGTTGGTTCCGGTTTTCAAAAGTGGTCGTTCTTGAGAGCTGTGAAATTTTATAAGCCAAGAAGAAGATTCAACGCGGAGGCGCAAAGACGCGGAGAAAAGCTTGTTGATTTTTGCTTTTGAGCCTTATCCGTTTTTATCAGTTGTTATCTGCGTTCAATGAATGCTTTTGATTGTTGTTCAATTCATTTACGGACTTGTTTTTAAGGCTGCTATCTTTCGTTGTTCTTGTTTAATTATGGGGACACAATCTGACTGACATTATGTCCCCATAATTAGGTTCCTGTGGTTATTTGAAGTGAGCTTTACAAGATGAACAATGCCTTTTTAAAATATACCTGTCTGCTCCTGTTGCTTCTGGGTTGCTTGTTCTCAGCCTGCACGCCGGAAAACGAGAGTGGCCTGAGCGGGCAGCTCCTCTTCCAGGATCAACCTCTGGCGTCGGCACAGCTCGAGATTTATCTCAAGGCCGACAAGGATCGTTCCGTACAACCCTTTGCGATTACGACGACTGACGCCGAGGGTCGCTACCAGGCTTCTTTGCCGAAAGGGTCTTACTTTGTGATCGGCAAGAAGCGTGAGACGACAGACGATGGTCGAACCCGTATGTTGATGGCTGAGTCACCGGCCAACCCGCACCGGGTGGTTGATGGGATAGCGTCGGTCGCAAGTTTTAATTTGCATGAAATGGGCCGGGAAGGTTTGCCTGTCGCCGATGAGAAGACCGGGGTCTCCGGTCTGATCACATATCAGGGAGAGCCGGTCTCAAGGGCCTTTATTTACATTTATACCGAAACCGATGCCGGGCTGATTGGCCCGTCTTACGGCGAGGCGGTGCAGGCCGACAAACAAGGACACTTCATCATCAACCTGCCCGTTGGACGTTA
>JAAXQF010000442.1 GCA_012974435.1 Desulfuromonadales bacterium
GCATGATAATGATCGCCAGTAAGTGAAGGTTGATTGACAGCAACGGCAGCTTGTCTGCGGCATAGCATGCTGCCGTGACGCCATAACTGAAAAGGCCGAGAACAGGAATGCTGTTACAATGAGCCGCAGGTCTTGCCAGAGACGGCTGCTTGACAGCTGGTAAAACCGGTTCCTGCTCGACGAGACGGTCAGTTAATTCACGATATTTCTGGCAGGTGTCGTACTGGCACGAGCAGAACTTGATGATCATGCTGGCATCGTGGGATGAAATATAACCGCAACCGACGTCGCAGGCATCCTCATCGAGGTCAAAGTAGGGGCAGACCGCTGTGTCTTTCATTTTCGCCTCCTGCATCGGTTTTCATTCGATGGCATCTTGTGAAAAAGTGGGCCCGGCCTTTCGGCAACACTGAAACTTGGCCGGACCCCATTGGAGTCACGTGATACTTAAAGAGCAAGCCGTATACCAAAAGAGGCTCAGAAAAGATATTCCAGTGTTAACGTAGTTATTACGGTGTGTTATGTTTGTTTTGTGTGCGAGGGATGATTGCAACTATGAAGACTATATTTGCAGATTTGCAAATATGATGAAATTCGCTTTTGCATTTATGCAAACAGGACAACAGTGAAGCTTACGCGTTGCTACGGGCAAGGAAAGCCCTTGTGTGGTAGGTATGAAATGGTTTTATCCTCAGCCCCCAGCTGAACCTCATTCAATGTCCTTCTTGTTGATACCGTACTTTTTCAGCTTGCGGTAGATGGTCGCCATATTCATGCCGGCCTCAACCGCTGCTTCCTCGACGTTGCTGCCATGTTTACGCAGCAGTCGGGTCAGGTAATCGGTTTCGAAGATACTGAGTGCCGAGGTGTAGTCTGCCTGGTCTCCCGATTGAACGGATTGATCTGTCTCTATCAGCTGTGCAAGCTCCGGTAAACCGATGTAGTTGCCGCTTGAAATGGCCATGGTTGCTTCAATGACGTTGCAGAGCTGGCGAATGTTGCCTGGCCATGCATATGAGCGTAAAGCTTCCATCGCTTCAGGGGTCAAGCCTTTGAATTCGGTGTCGAATTTGACGTTCTGTTCACGGATGAAATGAGCGGTCAGTAGCGGGATGTCGTCCTTACGGTCTCGCAATGGTGGCAAGTGAAGGTTGATGACGTTAAGACGGTAGAATAGGTCTTCGCGGAAAATGCCTTCAGAGACTTCTGCGCTTAAATCAGAATTGGTCGCCGAGATAATCCGCACATCCACCTTGGTAGGGGTTGTATCTCCGAGACGACAAAACTCCTGCTCCTGGAGAAAGCGCAAGAGGGTCTTCTGCATACTCAGGGGCAGGTTGCCAACTTCATCGAGAAAGAGGGTGCCGCCATTGGCTGCATCAAGCAGGCCTTTGCGGTTTTCCAACGCTCCGGTAAAGGCTCCCTTGCGGTAACCAAAGAGCTCACTTTCTAGAATACTTTCCGGTAGGGCACCACAATTGACGGCGATAAAGCGATGATTCCGCCTGGATGAATTATGGTGCACGGCCTGGGCAATCAGCTCTTTACCGGTCCCCGACTCGCCGGTGATCAAGACCGAGGTGTCGCGAACAGCTACTTTGCCCACCTTTTCCAATAACGCCCGGATGGAGGGTGCCGCGCCGATAATGTTCTCAAACGTGAATTGGCTCGAAAGATCCTCGCGCAGCCCGCGGTTCTCTTCGACAAGTTCGTGGTGTTGTAGCGCGTTTTTGACCCGGTAGATCAGTTCGTCGGGTTCGAAGGGTTTGGTCAGCATGTCATAAGCACCACGGCGGAGCGCCTGAATCGACATTTCCACCGTCGCATAGGCCGTGATCATGATGATCGGCACTTCCGGATCGCGATTACGAACGTGTTGCAGCACCTCAAGACCATCCATTTCCGGCATTTTGATATCGCTGATGATCAAGTCATAATCACCGGCAGCAAATTCGGCAACCGCCTGAACCGGGCGTGTGAAGCTCTTGACCAGGTACCCCTGGTCCTTGAGTACTGCCTCCATCATACGACAGAGTCCTTCTTCGTTGTCGATCAACATAATGCGCTGAGGCGCCATCAGAATTCCTCCCGGACAAGCGGCAGGCGAATAGTGACGGTCGTGCCCTGATTCAGGCGACTGGTCATCTGTATGCTGCCGTGATGCTGTTCAATGATTTGCCTGGTGATCGCCAGACCGAGTCCGGTTCCGCGATCTTTAGTCGTGTAGAAAGGTTCGAAAATCCGCTCAAGATCCGCTTCGTCAATGCCGCTGCCAGAGTCGGCGAAGGTCATCACTACATCGTCCTCTTCCCGGTAGGTACTCACAGTGAGTATGCCCCCATCCTCCATGGCTGCTCCGGCATTGAGGATCAGGTTGATTGCCACCTGGCGAATTTGGTCACCGTCAATCAGAAGCTCTGGCAAGTCATCAGTAAATTCTCTGTCGATTTTCACGCCGTGCATATCGGTGTGGTTGGCAGCAAAGCTGACGATCTGGTCGAGCAACTGGTTGAGGTCGATTTCTGAAAACTCGGGCTGTGGCGTACGTGCGTAGTTAAGCAGATCCTGAACGATTTTCTTGCAACGTTTGCTCTCCCGTTTGATCTCGTGGATAAAGCGATGATTTGGGTCTTCCGGGTCGAGCTTGTTCTCGAGGTAACCGGCGTAGCCGAGAATGACACCGAGGGGGTTGTTGATCTCGTGTGCGACTCCCGATGAAAGAATGCCGAGGGAGGCCATCTTGCCCTGCTGGGCGAGGCTGGCTTCCAGTTCGCGGTTGCGTTGCAAGCTACTGGTCATGCGGTTAAAGGTGACGGCCAGTTCTCCAAGCTCATCGCGGCTGGTGATCTCCATCTGGCGATGGAACTGACCGCGCTTGATGTCGCGGATAACCGATGTCATGTGACGGATCGGATCCGAGAGTATTTTGGCGGCCAGGAAAACCAATAGCATGGCAATCGTGCCGACCAGGAGAGAGATAACTCCGAGGCTACCGAGAATCCGGCCCTTGATCAGGTTGGTCTCCCGGTAGAACTCATCTTCATAGGAACCGACGGCGACGATCCAATCCCAGGGCTGATAGTGCAGGTAACGGACGATCTTGCGACGTGCCTTCTTCTCACCAGGGTTCTGCCAGGGGTAACGAATCCAGCCTTCGCGCTGTTTGCTCATGCGCTCGATAAAGGGTGTACCATTTGAATCCTTGGAGGCATAAATGTTTTCACCTTCGGCTTCAGGATGGATGGTCAGCGTTCCCTTACGATCCATGCAGTAGATGTAGCCGGTTTGGCCGACCTGTTTGGCATTGATCCTGTTTTTGAGTTTTGTAAAAGCTTGTTGCTCGGCAGCGGGATTCTCGTAGGTCTCATCCAGGTAGCCCCCGGTGGCGATAATCCAGTCCCAGGGCTCATAGTAACGATAGACCACCATCTTTTGCCTTGCGACACTGTCACCAAGCTCCTCATTGCGCCAGGGATAGATGATTGTCAGCAGCGTGTCGGGAGAGGTTTTGAGCGCTGCCTTGCACATGGCGCGGATGAAATGTCTGCCATCTTCATCTGTTTCGCTATAGACGTTTTCACCCTCCTGGGCAATGTGCACCGCCAGGTCGCCTTTGCTGGTCATGGCGTAGATGTAGCCAGTCTCTCCAACCTGAACTCTCTTCAGGGCACTGCGAGCCGCTTGTTTGGCACTTTCGATATCAATCTCACCGTTGCGAAACTGTTTATCCTGAGCCTCGACCATGCCGTAGGCGAGATTGGTCAGGCTGGCCAACTCCTGTTCAGTAGAGGCTTTCTTGTCTTCACGGTAAACCTGGAATTGTTGATTGTGGGCATCGAGCAGGTCGATGGTAAAGGCAGCCAGGTGGTCAAGATCGTCCATGCTGGTCTGGGTGATGCCGAGGTGTGCCTGTCGGTATGCGATCCAACCAACCACTGTGCCCACCACGAAAAGCGGGATCAACACCAGTGGCAGGACGACGACAGTCATCTTCCAGCGGATCTTGAGGTTGTTGACGAATTTGAAAAGGTGACGGTTCATAATCGCATTAACTCAGGTTTAGAAACGAGGCGATTATGAGGTATGCGGTATGGAAAAGCAAGGGCGGTAAGAGTTACACGTGGCGCGTGGCGCGTGGCGAGACCAAACCATTTGTGTTTTTTCATTTTCCGACCGGTTTTGTTACAGGTTGTGAGATTGCGAAAAGATCGTGGTTTCTAGGGACAGCTCCTGGATTTTTCGCGCAACCCGCCACGCGCTACAGGTTCTCAATAAAGATCATACTTCAGCAAGCGACATTCAATCGGCCCATTATAGAGCACGATGCGGCGTGAGGCTTTCAGGCCGACCTGTTTGGCGAGGGCAAGGTTGCCGGTAAACACCCAGGCGGTCCAGCCTTTCCAGTTCTGTTTGAAGGTGTCGCCGATTTTGCGGTAGAAGGCGGTAAGCTCTTCTTCGTTGCCTAGGCGTTCACCATAAGGTGGGTTGCAGATCAGTGTGCCCTGTGAGGCGGGCGCTTCCAGTTTGGCAAAGTCGTTGTAGGACCAACGTATTTTTGCTCCGATACCGGCACTGTCGGCGTTACGTCTCGCCAGGTCGACGGCGCGTTTGTCGCGGTCACTGCCGAAGATCAAGTTAGCTGGTAGCTCTCTCTTTGTTGTCTCAGCTTCTTCGAGCAAATTTTTCCAGAGTGCGGCGTTGAAATCCGGCCAGCGCTGAAAACCAAAGTCGGGAGAGAGCAGACCTGCCGCATGGTTGCTGGCGAGCTGAGCGGCTTCAAGGGGCAGGCTGCCGGAGCCGCACATGGGGTCGACAAAGGGAGAGGTCTGATCCCAGCCGGTCAGGGCGACGAGCCCGGCGGCAAGAGTTTCCTTAAGCGGTGCAATCGTTGGATCGCGACGATAGCCACGTTTATGCAGACCGGTGCCGGCCAGGTCGAGGCTGATGGTGCACTGGTTACGTGCCAGGTGCATATTAACGCGCAGGTCTGGATCCTTAGCATCAACGTTTGGTCGCTGGCCTGTACGATCCCGGATTTTGTCGACGATGGCGTCCTTGGTTTTCAGCGCGGCAAAATGAGAGTGGGTGATCTCCGAATCGCGCAACTTGGCTCCAACGGCCAGGGTCATCTGCGAAGTCATCAGCTCGTCCCAGTTGAGAGCATAGACCCCTTCGTAGAGAGCTTGCTCGGAAGGACAGGGGAAGCTGGCAATCGGCTGCAGAACCCGGTTGGCGGTACGCAACCAGAGGCAGGCTTTGTAGCCGTCTTTAAATGTGCCGCTGAAATTGACGCCGCCGTTGCCAGGGACGACATCGCGGGTGCCAAGAGCGATCAGTTCGGCGGCGAGGACGTCTTCGAGCCCTTTTGTAGTCGTTGCAAAAAACTTCATTATTTACTTTCGTTGGTCGTTAATGTGGTCGTTCGCTCTCGAGCGCGGTTTCCGGCAGGCGGAAGTTCCGGCGGTAGGCGCGAATCTCCAGCATGGTGATTTTGATAATGCTGACGATCGGCACACCGATGATCATGCCGATTATTCCGTAAAGCTTGCCGCCGACGATAATGGCGAAGAATACCAGCAACGGATGCAGGTTGGATACCCTGGAGATAAGAATCGGGATCAGGATAAAGTTGTCGATCAGAACCTGCGCGATGAGGATGTAGAGAATGACAATCCACCAGAACTGACCACCCGCACCAAGATCGACGAAGGCAATCAGAATGCCGGGAACCATACCGATAATTGGTCCGATATAAGGGATCAGGTTGGTAACGCCGGCAAAAATGCCGAGCATGGGAGCATAGCGAATGTCAGTCAGTGACAGCCCCGCTGTGATGATCAGACCGACGATGATTGCTTCTATGATCCTGCCGCGTATGAAGTGAGCGAGTTGACGACTGATCAGGTAGGAGAGGTCGCGAATCATCTCAAAATGTCGATTCGGGGCGAGGGCTACGCAGGAGCGCATGATCTTGCGGCCGTCACGCAGGAAAAAGAAAGTAAAGAGCGGAACGATCACCATCAGGCCGCCGACTTTCATGGCGGATTGCGGTGTTTGCGTCAGGATGGCGGCCATCAACTGCTCTGCCCAGATGCGAACTTTGGTTGGAAACTCATAACTTTCAATCATCGGGAAGCGCTCATGCAGGCCCGCCATGAGGTTCTTAAGTGACTCGATCACCTGCGCAGTATAGCGCGGGAAATCGGTCCGCATGTTACTCCAGAATTCCTGCCAGTGTGGAGTCAGCCAGAGGGCGGCCAGAAAGAGCAGTCCCAGGG
>JAAXQF010000001.1 GCA_012974435.1 Desulfuromonadales bacterium
GATAAATTCATAAAATTTCAGCAAAACACCTTGCCTTTGATTGGGTTGTCGTTGGGAATAAAAAGGCCCGGCTGGGGAACCAGCCGGGCATAACAAGAGGCAAAACTATTTTAGTTTTGTTGTTTAGAAACGGTAGCCAATCCCCACGTTGCCATAATAGGCCGATCCGCTTTCGTCTCCGTAGACATATTCTTCGTCGGAGTCGAAATCGCTGTAGGTAGCGCTGGCTGTTGCGTAGAGGCGTTCAGTGAAGTCATAAGACCCGCCAATGCTTAGGTCGATCTGGGTGTACTCGAGGTCCGAGTAGTTCTCAATCAGGCCGATACGGTCCTCAAAGTCGCCGTAAAACTTAGCCAGTGTCCCTGTCGGAGTAAAAGGCTCGGTTAGGCTGATGCTTTCCATGCTTGCTTCAGCATGGTTGTAGGTGATACTGGCGTCAATGCTCAGTTTCTCGGTTGCCTGGTAATCGGCACCCATGGAAAGGGTGTGAACGGTGGAATCGTATTCGATATCGTCGCATGTAGAACCATACTGGCTCTGGATTTCGCCCGCTCAGCCATGGTACCAGCCGACGCACATCTGATTCTCCGTCTCCTGCTTGTTGAAGTTATACGCCATGGTCAGGTTGAGATCGTTGACTGGCGCCCACCAGGCGGTCAGGCCAGGAGAGTAGGACGTCTTCTCGTAGGTGTTTGTATTCAGGTCGTTCTCTTCATAACGGTAGCGATTGTAGACCGTGACTGAATACCTTGCTGAAGGTGCCCAAGTTGCTGAAAGTTTGACTTCATGAACGTCTTCCGGCTGGTTGGTAGCTTCGGCTAGCCGTTGAGTGTAATAGTCAGTGCCATACCAAACTTTGTCTGCCGGGTCTGCGGGGGGCCAGCTGTATGTTTCGTCGGTCGGTCCCTTGTTGCCACGCTCCGCCATAAAGGCGTCATCAATGTTCTGGTACTTATAGCTTATGCGGGTGTTGATTTTGTTGGTCGGACGGAATCGCACCGAAGCTTTCAGGGTGTTGGTTTCTGTGTCCTGCGCTGCATCAATATCCCGATCGATATCTTCGTATTCATATCCGAGGCGCATGCTTGTGCTGCGGTTGAAGCGGTAGTATGCGCTGGCACCGAGAGTGGTGATATCGCGATCATCTTCCGATTCGTAAGTTGTCCGCTCTGTCGATGCCGCTACGTCGGCCCCAGCGTTGTTGACAAAGGAGAGGGTGTTGTTGCTCGAATCGACTTCTTCTCTGCGACCATAACCGGAGAGCTTCCAATTGCCGAGCCTGGTGGAGCCGCGCATGCTGTAGGAGTCGTAGTCGGTTGAGATGTGGCCTTTGCTCAGGTAGAGGTTGTCAACATCGTTGTCTTTGTCACTTTCGACCTCAGCACTTACGTAAGTGGAGCTGACAACAGTACTGTTGTCAAGGTCGAGGCGGGCTTTCAGCGTGTGACTGTCTTTCTCCGAGTCCGGTGTCGAGTCATAGCTGTACTCGTCGCCTGCGTAGAGTAGACGACTGTTAAATGTGCCGGTACCGCCGCCGGGCGTAGGGAAGGTAGGGAAACCACCGTCAAATGGTTTGCCCTGTTCGAGGTAGTCACGACTCAGTTCTTTTGAATCATCATCGAAATCACGGGTCAGAAACTCGTAGTCGACCGTCAGCATACCAAATTTACCGGTTGCGCCAAGTGTCAGGTCGGTGGTGGTTTCATCGACGCTTTTGGCGGAGCCGTCAACATGGCAGGCTGTACAATGACTCATGCTGATTGCCTGCTCTGTACCCTCACGTTGCTCCTCACGAAAACCGGTCTTGAGCACGACATTGGGAAGGCCTGGAATGGCAACTTCACCTTCTATCTCAAACTCTTTATGGATCATGTAGAAGTCTTTGCCGGGGACGAGGTCTTGACTGTAAACCGCTGGGTTAGAAGACGTGTTGACCGGCTTCATGGTGGCGCGCATGTAATCGAGCTGATCATGCGACAGCCAGTGCTTGAGGGTGTCGTAACTGCTATCAATCCTTAAGATTCGCTTGTAGTCAGCTTCCAGGTCGTAAGTCTGGTCCCGGTTGCTCATCGCCTTGGCATCCAGGTCGAGGTTGATGTCTTCGTTGTGCGCTTCGATGCGGGCTTTGAGGTACGGGTTGACCCCGTCATCGTCCCGAATCGTTGAGTATTCGTTGACTTTGTTGACTTCATCATCAACCGACAGTCCGGCAGCTCCCATTTCGACGGAGTTGGTAAACTCTCCACCCTCTTCCGCTGCAATGACAGCAGAAGGAACTAAGAGCGCCAGCATGGCGGCAAACAGAAGCCATGTATATTTGTGCTTCATTTAATAGCCTCCTTGGTTATCGTGTAAGAGTGCCGCCTGCGGTCGGCCACTGTGTCTCGGTCGGTGCCGCCTGGCTGGGCAGGTCACTGCCATGATGTTTGGAATGGCATGACGAGCACTTGGTCAGAAACGCTTTCTGCCAACCTTCTTCACCGTGTGGATTGGTGTAGGTTGTGCCGGCCGAATCGATGTCTGTTACTTCTACACCCACCGGTTGGCCGGTACGCAAGGCATGGAAATGGCCTTCATGACATTGCAGGCAGAGGAATGGTTCATTCTGCATCAGAAGGTTGTCAGAGACGGTGCCATGAGGATCGTGGCAGGTCGTGCAGCTCTCTGTGACCGGAGCGTGTTCAAAAACGAACGGCCCCTGATAGCGACTGTGGCACTTGAGACAGAGGTCGTTGGTGCGCTCATCAGTCGCCAATCCACCTTCTGCACCATGTGGATTGTGACAATCGCTACAAGTCATCTTGCCTTCCTTGATCGGATGATGGGAAGGGAAGTTGGCTTTTGCTTGCTCTTCTTGATGGCAGGAGTAGCAAAGCTCGGGATCTTGCTTTTTCAGGGCTGTTTTGCCGCCGGCATGAACGGAATGACAGTCGGTGCAGGCCACGTCGGTGAGGGCGTGCTCGCTGTGCGTCCAGTCCATCAGGTTGCCGTTGGTGTGACACTTGGCGCAAATTGCTGCGGATTCTTCTGGCAGCAGTTCGCCAAACTTGAGAATCTGATCGCCGTCCGAGTCGACATGCAGGCTGCCGCCGCCATGGCAGGCTTCGCACCCTTCGGTGCCGCCCATATACTCGAATCCGGCCAAGCGCGAGTGAACCCCTGCGCTCATACCTTCGTGACACTCCGCGCAGGCCTCTTGGCCTACGGAAGTTGCGCCGTCAATGACTGGTAGTGTTAACTGCTTCTCCCTGATTGCTCCGGTGGCGCATGCCCCCAGTATCAGTAACAGGGGAAGGAGTTTGACCAGCCAGGACGTCCTGGATAGTGATACCTTCCTAAGCATAATTTCTCCTTTTCAAACTAAGGTCCTCAATTAAATGAATGTAACGATCTCCGGTCGATAAAATTATGAAATCCTCCTTTCTAAACCCTTCGACCAGAAGGGTGTGGAACGATTCATTAGACTTTTAGAATCTATTGTATGATAGGAGCCTTTGATGCTAGGGTAAAACGAATCATTCTTATGGCTTCCATAAGCAATATTCATAGTCTCTAATGTTTCGTGAGAGAGCCTGGATGGAAACACGATATCTGAATACTCTGGTTGCTTCCGTTGAGGCTGGAACCTTTTCCAAGGCCGCAGAAATACTACATATTACCCAATCTGCTGTATCTCAGAGGATTAAGTTTCTGGAGGATCATTTTGGTCAGCAATTGCTTGACCGTTCCGGTCAGAGGCTTGCTTTAACCACTGCGGGTAAAGTTGTTTTCTCCAAGGCTAAAGACATTCTCGATAAGGAGAGGGAGCTGCTGTCTTGTCTGCAGGCTTCCAATGCCAAAAAACGCCTCTCCATTTGTTGCACACCAACCTTCGGTATGGCTTATCTTCCACAGGTTCTGAACGACTTCCTGCGTGTGCATTCCGATATGAATGATCTCAAGTTTATTTTCATGCAGCCGGAAGAGGCCTTGTCTGGGTTACGTCACGAGGAGTTTGACCTGGCAGTGATCGAGCATCGCCTGGATCTCGATTTTGATGGTTTTGATCGCTACTCCATGCCCGATGACGAGATGCTGGTGGTTGCCGCCTCTTCGGTGGCTTTGCCTAATGTGGATGGCACTATCAAGCTGGAAGAACTTAAAGGGCGGAGACTTTTTGCGCGTCGTGATGGCTGTAGTTCCAAGGAGCTGATGCGTAAAAATCTGTCGACTTGCGGTTATAGCTTTGATGACTTTGAAGGCATCATCGTTTCCGATGATTTACGCTTCACTCTTCAGTCTGTTCTCGCAGGAGACGGGATTGCCTACGTGTCACAGGCTCTGGTCAGTGACTACCTGGCTTCCGGAGAACTTGTCGGCTTGCGTGTGCAAGGTTTCGATCACACTCGCGGCAGAAGCGTGGTCGTCCTTCCTCAACGTAGTGAAGACGTCTTGCTGAAAGCGCTTCTGGAAAGTGTTTTTGAGGTGGTTTCGCCTTTATGGCGGCCAAAGTTGGTCAGTAACTCTGCTTGAGGTGGGTCGCTGCTGGTTTGCTGTCACTTAATGTTCAACCTGTGGGGTCCCTTATAATGGGAGGCCTTTGTACTTTTTGAAGAGGGTCTATGGATAAGCTTTTCAAGGGAGTTGCAAAGTTTCGCGAAGAGGATTTTGAAGCACACAAGGAACTCTTCGAGTCCTTGGGCCGAAATCAGAAGCCACACACACTCTTTATCGGCTGTGCCGATTCGCGAGTCGTTCCGGATTTGATTACCCGCACCATGCCCGGTGAACTGTTTACCGTCAGGAATGTCGCGAATATCGTTCCACCCTATCGAAACACAGAGGAATATGCCGGTACGACTTCATCGATAGAATACGCTGTACAGGCGCTGGAAGTTGAAAATATAGTTGTCTGTGGCCATTCCAACTGTGGTGGCTGTGCCGCTATGAACCAGTCTGATGAAGAATTGGCCCACCTCCCACATGTCAGGCGTTGGCTTGCAATTTCCCGAGAAGTGCGAACGCGAGTTGACCGTCAAATCGGTTCCGGGTCTGCGAAAAAACGTGAGTGGATGACTGAGCAGATCAATATTCTGGTGCAGATGCGCAACCTGTTGACCTATCCCTATGTAAAGGAGCGTTATCAGCAGGGTCGTTTGAAAATTTATGGTTGGTACTACATTATTGAGACGGGCGAGATCTTCAACTTTAACGATCAGACCGAAACTTTCGAGTTGGTGGCCGCTCCTTAATCAATCTTCTTGAGATTCACTTTTCCCTCCCCAAACCGGATCCCAGCCAAACTGACGCTTTAGTCTCTCGGCTGGTGTCTGCTCCAGAAACTCCTCCTCGCTAAAACAGAACTGATAACCGTTGCAGTATTCCTTCAGGATCTCGTAGGCACAATTGATTTCGCGAATCGCTTCCAGATCAGAGCCCTTGGCCCGGTCAGGGTGGTGAGCTTTGACGTGTTTCCGGTGCCTGTCTCTGATCTGAGTAAAATTGGCCTTCTCTCCTAATTCAAATATTGAGACTGCTTTTTTGAAGTCCTGGTAGGTCATTTATTTCCTCCCGCAAAGTTTGCTGATTTTAATAGTAGAACAGCAGATTGGTTGTCATTTCAAGCCTTAAGGAGGGTTACGCTTCAAAAGGATGCTATTTGTGAGACTACGTTCTATTATATATGGTAAAAAATACCTTGAAAAATATATGGAAAGGGTTATCCTTTGTTTGTTGTTAACTTTGTTGCAGTTTTTAGGGAGGCTCTTATGGAAGACTTGTGGCGCGTTAAAAGATCTTCGGTTGATATGAAGGATTTGGCTGACTTGGCAGAATACCATCGTTTCCTCGACCGTTTTAAAGAAGAGGAAGTTGACAACAACAAGCGTAACTTGTTGTATGGCGATGCGCGCCTGGATCTTGCCAGGGAGGTTGATTAGTTTCTCCCCCGGCTTAATATCTTGCGTGAATGTTTTGCCCTGTGCTAAAAAATATGCTTGAAGTCTTGATAAAAACAGTACTTTTAGAGAGGGTAACAAGCGTATGGACCTGCAAATCCTTCCCCTGGAAAATCTCAAGCCCCGTCTTGATGACGAAAGCGAATTGACCTTCGGCAAACAGTTCTCCGACCGAATGTTTGTTATGAACTATAAGGCAGATCAGGGTTGGCACAATGCCCGTATCCAACCCTATCAGAACTTCTCTCTCGATCCGGCCGCCATGGTCCTGCACTATGCACAGGAGATTTTCGAGGGATTGAAGGCGTTTCGTCGCCCAGATGGGCAGATCGCACTCTCCGGTTGGTGCTTATTACAAGGGTGGCCTGGCGCCGGTCAAGATCTGGATCTCTGATCACTATGTGCGTGCCGCTGATGGTGGCACCGGGGAAGTTAAGACCGGCGGCAACTACGCTGCAAGCCTGTATGCTGCACGTGAAGCTGCGGAGAAGGGTTACGATCAGGTTCTTTGGCTCGACGCCAAAGAGAAGAAATATGTCGAAGAGGTTGGCAGTATGAACCTCTGCTTTATCTGTGATGGCAAACTAGTCACTTCGCCGTTGAAGGGAACGATCCTTGATGGAATCACCCGTCGCTCGGTGCTGGAGTTGGCCCGTTATAACGGAATTGAAGTCGAAGAGCGAGCCTTGTCGGTTGACGATATCTTTGCCGGTGTTGAAAGTGGCAGTATCACAGAAGCCTTCGGAACCGGAACAGCAGTTGTGATCTCGCCTGTTGGCCAGTTTACCTATAAGGATCGTACGGTTGTTATAGGGGATGGTAAAACGACAGGGCGAGTGACGCAGGAGCTTTATGATACCTTGACCGATATCCAGTATGGTCGCATGCCTGACCCGCATGGCTGGGTTGATCTCCTCTGACCCGTTGTAAATTCTCTGTATGAAACAGGCCCCCTGCGCATTGCGCAGGGGGCCTTTGTGTTTATATTGTGCTCACTTTAAGTATATAGTTACTCATTAATTTCTTTGCCTTCTCTTTGGAGCGTATCAAAGCGCCCCTTTCCATCAACAAATTAATTAATAACTTCGTATCTTTACAGCGCTTCTTGATGTGCCTGTCACGTTCTCAGACCATGTGGCATGCCGCTTGCTACTTAAAAGCACCCCGCTGCTATATTTTTTACATAAAGTGCCCTGATTCTATGCGCTTTGCCAAGGACAGGGATTTAATGAATGTTTATCAGGAGGTGCTCTAGATGTGCCGAATTGGTGCAATTAAAAGCTCAAACTATGTCCATCCCAGTCTCGCGCTGAAGTTGATGGAGTCCCAACAGAAAGGGCATGACAACTCTGGCTTTGCCATGGTCATGCACGATCTCGGTGGTATCTTCGAAAATTACAAACATCTGCCAACGCTCTCCATGGCGTGTACGGATGAGGGCTTGAAACTTGCCGAGGATATGCTGCACGAGGCAGGTTTCCAGCGTGTCATGCAGTGGGTTCCGGAAACCGACCCACAGCCCGGCCTGGATATTCACGCCATGCCGAACTATGTTTTCGAGACTTTTGATTATCCACGTTATTTCCGTAACGGCGAGCAGAAGGATAAAGAGGAACTGCTCCTCGATATGCGCCTTAAGTTGCGTAAAGCCCTTGAGAAGGATGAGCAAGGTTTTGTTTACTCCTTCTGGCCTGATGTCGTTACCCTCAAGGAGATCGGTGATCCTCGTGATATCGGTACCTACTTCAAGCTCTGGACTCCGGACGAAAAGTTCACCGCCAAGGTGATCACCGCCCAGTGTCGTCAGAATACCAACTACGATATTGTACGTTACGCGGCCCACCCTTTTTTCATGCAGGGTTACACGGCACTGGCTAATGGTGAAAATACTTTCTATCTGAAGAATGTTGAAGCCCAGCGCAAGCTGCATCGCGGCTATATCGGTTTCGAGTCTGACTCCCAGTGCTTCCTCTACACACTCCATTACGTGCATCGTGAATTGCGCTGGCCGCTGCGTTATTACAAGCACGTGGTTACGCCTTTGCCTTTTGGAGACCTGGAGCAACGTGAAGATAAAGAGCAGCTTCTGGCAATGCGCCAGTCGCTGGCTCACCTGGAGATCAATGGCCCCAACACCATCATCGGTGTGCTGCCCGACTTCACCATGTTCACCTGCTGCGATGCCAAGAAGCTGCGCCCCGTCGTGGTTGGCCGTACCGATGACACAGTGGTCATCTCCTCCGAGGTTTGTGGTATCAACGACATCCTGCCTGACCGCGACTGGGAAACGGATATCTACCCTCATGAGCGCGAAATCGTGGCTATCGATAATAACCTGGAGGTGCAGCGATGGAGACAATGAGAGTCCAGAGTGTCACTCCGAATGACATGCCCTGGAAAATCAAGTATGACGCCAGCCGCTGTACTCTCTGTGGCTCCTGCGTCTCAGCATGTTCTTTCCGTGCCATCGAATGCAAGGTAGAACGTCGCCGCATGGTTTTCTCCGAAGGGGAGATGCCCGATCCACAACAACGCTTCTCGGCGGTACCGGTTATTCGCCAGGTCAAAGACGTGCAGCACTATTGTCGTGGCTGTGGTATCTGCGAGAAAGTCTGTCCCAACGATGCCCTTGCTCCTCAGCGGAACCAGGACACCCGGCATCCGATCATCACCCGTTGTCTTGGAGGCGATTCGATCAAGCGCGGTGGTCGTAAAAATCTTGAGTCGTCGGTACGCACTCTCGATAAGATGCGCATTGGTCGTATCTCGCAGATGACCGACCCGAGTCTCGATGCCCAACGTCACACCTTCGACCTGCTCGCACCCTTTGGTCGCATCATGCCGGCACAGACTCTGCCGTTCAGCGTCGATGACCAGAACAACCTGCAGGTGGAAGCCACTATGCCGCCGGTGCGCTGGATCTACCCGGTGATTATCGGAGATATGTCGATCGGTGCGCTCTCCTGGCGGATGTGGGAAGCAGTCGCCATAGCTGTTGCCTATCTCAATGAAGAGTGCGGCATGCCAGTGCGCATGTGCTCCGGTGAAGGTGGTGTTCCTGTTCGCTTGCTCAAGAGCAGATACCTCAAGTACATGATCCTGCAGATCGCGTCTGGTCATTTCGGCTGGAACCGGATCGCCAAGGCAATGCCGCATATGGTTGAAGACCCGGCCGGTATCCTGATCAAGATTGGTCAGGGCGCCAAGCCCGGTGATGGCGGCTTGCTGCAGGCAGGCAAGGTCGCCGAGCACATCCAGGCGATTCGCGGAGTACCCAAAGCCGACCTGCTCTCACCACCGAACCATCAGGGTCTTTACTCCATTGAAGAGAGTGTGCAGAAGATGTTCCTCTCCTTCAATTCGGCGTTCAAGTTCCGCGTACCGGTGGCCATCAAGGTCGCTGCGTCGTCAACTTCGGTCAGTGTTTTCAATAACCTGGTGCGCGACCCTTACAATATCGTCGGTGGCTTCTTCCTCGATGGCATCGATGGCGGCACCGGCGCTGCTCACGAGGTTTCTCTTGACCACACCGGTCACCCGATCGTATCCAAGCTGCGCGACTGCTACCAGGCCGCTACGGCCCAGGGTCGTCAGGGCCAGATTCCACTCTGGGCGGCTGGCGGTCTCGGCAAAACCGGAGACCTGGCAGCGGATGCATTCAAGATGATGTGTCTCGGTGCCAACGGTGTTTTTACCGGCAAGTTGATTCTGCAGATGGCCGGTTGCGTCGGTAACGATATGGGCCGTTGCAACGCTTGCAACACAGGTCTTTGCCCGGTTGGTATCACCACCCAGGAAGAGCAGTTGGTGCATCGCCTCGATGTCGATCGTGTCGCCGAGAATATCGTCAACTACTTCCTGGCCATGGACACCGAGTTCAAGAAGTTGATGGCCCCGATTGGTAACTCATCGTTGCCGGTCGGTCGTTCCGATGCTTTGATCTCAACGGATAAAGCTGTCGCTGACAGGTTGGATATTCAGTACGTATGTTAATCCGTGGCGCGCGGCGCGGTGTGTGTGGCGCGAAAAGACTTTAAAGGCTTTTTCTCGCTACACGCCACTCGCTACACGCCCTGCTTTTTTGAGGTTTTACTATGGCAGCAAAAATTTCAGGTTATGACGCTAAACAACGCCGCATCTCCACTCAGGCGCTTCTGCAGCAGATCTATCGCTCGCTGGAGCAGGGTGAGACGGAATTTGAGGTAACCTCCTCAGGACATCACAATATTGGTGGTCCTCTGTGGACGGAAGATGGTAGGCCGCTCAAGTTCTGGGTCAAAAACCCCGGTCAGCGGGTTGGCTCCTTTGGCCTTGAAGGAACAGAAATCGTGGTCGAAGGCTCGGCCCCTGCCGATGCCGGCTGGTTAAACGCCGGTGCCGAACTGACTCTTCTTGGTGATGGCGGTGACACCACTGCCCACTGCGCTGCGAGCGGCAAGATTTACGTTGCGGGTCGCGTCGGTACCCGTTCCGGTTCGCTGATGAAGCATGACCCGGCTTATGATGCTCCGGAGTTCTGGATCCTCAAGAATACCGGATCCTTCTCTTTTGAGTTCATGGGTGGCGGTATCGGTGTTGTCTGCGGTTATGGTCGTGAAGATCTGCCTTCGATTCTCGGAGATCGCTCCTGCATGGGCATGGTCGGTGGTACCATCTACGTGCGTGGTCCGGTTGATGGCCTCTCAGATGATGTCTGGGTGCTCTCTCTGGATGACGGCGACCAGGCTTTCCTGAAAGAAAACATGCCGGTCTTCCTGGGCAAGATTGGTCGTCCTCAGCTGGAAAAAGAGCTGACCGACTTCTCCGAGTGGCAGAAGATTGTCGCCAAGACTTACGAGGAACGTAATGTCCGCTCGCGGACGACCTTGCGCGAATTCCGCACCCAGAAATGGGTCGGCGATGGCGGTATTTTCGCTGATGTCGTCAAGGATGATTACGCTCACGTCGCCGGCTTGGTTAATGCCGGTGCCGACCGCATCAAGATTCCGCATTGGCAGGACAAGCGTTTCGGTGCGCCTTGTCAGGTGGCTTGCCCATCGAATATTCCGACCCAGGACCGCATCAACCTGTTGCGCCAGGGCAAATTCGAGGAAGCCCTTGAAC
>JAAXQF010000081.1 GCA_012974435.1 Desulfuromonadales bacterium
AAGGTCTCGTGTTCTTATGTCTCTCGCTACTAGAAAACACTACAGTCAGGCCCCCATAACGGGCCGGAATGTCTAAACCCTTATTTGTAGAAGACTAAGAGAGCTGGCAAAGGAATATGCCCTCCGCTAGGAGCTAGGCGTTTTTGCTTACTTTTGTCGCCGTCTGGACAAAAGTAAGGCGTTTGGCGGGACGCGACCCGCCGGTTCTGCTTTTAGTTCTCAACAAAGACTAAAGAGCAACAGATTAACGATCTGTTGCTCTGAGACTACCGAAAAAAATACAGAAACACTTAACCAGCAAGACAAATAAAAACAAACCCCACATCAATTCAATATGGCAGGAATTTAGTTCAACTGTTGATTCTTAAGAAAAACCATGTGCCGATCAAGGCCATTAAAATATTAGCGGCCCAGGCAGCAATCAGTGGTGGGAGAACATCGATGGCGCCGAAGACGTTAAATGTTGCGTAGAGGATAAAATAAGTGACGAAGATAATCAGGCTGATGACAATACCCAGGGAAAAACTGGCGTTGCGACCGCGTTGCAGGGCGAATGGGATGCCGACCAGAACCATGATGATAGGAATGACCGCTTTGGCAAAACGCACATGAATCTCTACCCGGTAAAGCTTGGCATTATAGCCTTCGCTCTCCAGCTTTCGAGTGAAATGGATAAGCTCACCAATTGACAGGTCTTCCGGTCGATTCCAAAGCCTGACTGCTTCTGAAGGGCTACGTTTGAGGTCGAGTAAAAGTTCTGGTTGTTGCTCGAACGAAGAAACCGCTTTGGTCTCAGGGCTAAAAATCCAAGTGACGGCATTTTTGAGGAGCCACTGGCCTTTCTCTATATGTTGGACATGTTCCGCTTGAATGCGTTTGACCGGCATGAAGTTGTCGTTGAACTCCACAATGGTAAGACCGAGCAGAATGCCTTTCGCCGGAAATGCCTGGTTGATACTGATTATCTGGTTGCCATCACGGAAGTAGAGATCTTTGCTGCTGGCAGTCTGTGCGCTTCGTCCTTTGATCTCCGTGCGCAGGATGTAGTTTGATTCGCTGGAAGACCAAGGGACCAACCAGAGATTTGCAAAGAGCATAATAACCGCAAGGATCAAGCTACTGATAAAGAGCGGTCGACTGATGCGGATAAAACTGATGCCGCCGCTGAGCATGGCTGTCAGTTGGTTTGAGCGGGAGAAGCCTCCGATGGTTGCGAAGGTTGCAAGCAGCACGGCCATCGGCAGGGAGTTGGAAAGCATGACCGGCAGGTGGACCAGGGGGTAAGTCAGATAGTACTTAACTGCTGCCCGGTGCTCTATAAAGTCATCCACTTTCTCCAAAAACTCAATCAGACTGTAGAGTGCTACGAGAGTCAGAAGGACCAGCGCCAGGTTACGCAGAAAAGCGTTCAGTATATAGCGATCAAGAGTCGGCATTTTTACGAGCTCTTTTCTGCAGGGAACGTAGAGTCTGGTCCACCCAGGTGACGAGTGGATTAGGCTTTTCGCGCGAAGTCTGGTGCAAAAAGTAAGTTCCCATGGCAATCAGGATCAGTTGTGGTGTCCAGAGAGTCAGCCATGGTGGTGTCAATGCTTCTTTCGTCAAGGTTAAGCCTGCGGACAGAAGAAAGTAGTAGCTCAGAAAGATAATCAGGCCCACAACAAAACCGCCACTGCGACCTGAACGGTGTGATTGCATACTGAACGGTAGGCCGAAAAGCACAAAGAGAATCGGTGCGAGGGGTGAAGCGAGGCGCAGGTGAAGCTCTGCCTGCATTCTTCTGCGTCTGGAAAGATCCTCTTCGCCAGAGATGGCGCTCCAAAGCTTTCCTGTCCGCTCTTCTCTGGTTTTACGCTTCTTGGCCACCGTGTCGTTCATGATCGACGTCTCCGGCTGAATGTCGTAATTGCGGAAGTGAATCAGTTGGTAGTTATTGGCAGAGTCGGTTTGTTGCCGATGTATAACGCCATCATGCAGGCGGATTGTGAAGGTCTCGGTTGTTTCATCGCTGATGATTTTGCCGTTGTCAGCAAAAACCCAGGAGGTTGATTCCGGCTTCTTGTCGACGATAAAGATCCCTTCCATCCTATTTGCCTGACTCTTTACTTCATTAGCGTAGAGTGTCAAGTCGTTGAACTGGTTCATAAAAATGCGTGGCTGCAGGCCGATGGTGGCTTTCTGTCGTGCAATTTCAAAACTTTTGGTTTCAAAAGCTCTGTGTCCCCAGGGTTTGATCCAGAGGTTGGTCGCTGCAGTCAAGAGTGAGAAGACAAGGGCCAGAGCAAAAACGGGCATGGAGAGCTTGGCGAGACCCACTCCCGCAGCCTTGAGCGCCACGGTTTCACTGTCGGCTGACATCCGGCCCAACCCGATCATGATGCCCATGAGGAAGGCCAGTGGCAGTGATATGGAAAAGAAGGTTGGCAGCAGAGTGACCAGAAGGACCACGATGTCTATGGGGGACACACCTTTGTCAATGATCAGGCCGACCAGTTTGTAGGCCTGTCCCATGACCATAACCATGGTGAAAATGGCTATGCAGAGGAGGGTGGGTGAAAGGACCTCCCTGATAATATATCGATGAATTTGGGTGCCAAACATAATCACGCATACTAGTACAGTCTTAAAGCGATTGTAAACGGACTTCGTTATGAAAAAGCACTTGCCTTATGCCTGCCCTCATGTTATACGGATGAGCTGTTTATTACACACGCCTTTTGACCCGGACCGGGTGCCTGACATGGGGTCAGGTCGGTTGCAGGGGATGATGAAGGCGGCGGCAAAACCTAACGTAAAAGGAGCTCAAAATGTCACAGATCACTATGAAACAACTGTTGGAGGCCGGCGTTCATTTCGGTCATCAGACCCGTCGCTGGAACCCCAAAATGAAGCCTTATATTTTCGGGGCTCGTAACGGGATCTACATTATCGATCTGCAGAAGACGGTTCGTTACTTCCGGACTGCTTACAGCTTTATTCGCGATATCTCTGAAAAAGGCGAGAAGATTCTTTTTGTCGGCACCAAGAAGCAGGCTCAAGATTCAATCCTTGAGGAAGCTGTCCGTGCGGACCAGTACTATGTCAACAATCGTTGGTTGGGCGGTATGCTCACCAACTTCTCTACAATCAAGCGCAGTATCGATCGCCTCAAGAAAATTGAGGTCATGTCTGAAGATGGTACTTACGATCTGCTGATCAAGAAGGAAGTTCTTCAGCTGGATCGTGAAAAAGCCAAGCTGGAGAAAAGCCTCGGCGGCATCAAGAATATGACTCGTTTGCCAGCAGCGGTTTTCATTGTTGACCCCAACAAGGAAGAAATCGCTGTCAAGGAAGCCCGCAAGCTCGGTATCCCTGTCGTAGCCGTAGTTGACACCAACTGCGATCCGGAAGGGATTGATTACATCATCCCTGGCAATGATGACGCGATCCGTGCCCTGCGTCTCTTTGCTTCGAAGATGGCTGATGCCTGCCTTGAAGGAACGGCTGCTCGCCAGGAGAATCTGCGCAACAGTTCCGAGGGAGCTGACCAGGAAGAAGAGGCGGCACCGGTTGTTGAAGCGGCTTCGGAACCAGTCGTGATTGAGAAAGCTGCAGCAGCTCCTGCTAAAGCTGCTGTTGAAGTCCCTGCTGAGGTTGCTGTTGAAGCCCCTGCTGAGGCTGCTGTTGAAGCCCCTGCAGAAGCTGCTGTTGAAGCCCCTGCAGAAGCTGCTGTTGAAGCCCCTGCAGAATTGTTCGATATCTTTAACTATAAAAAGGCGGCCTGCATTGCAGCCGCCTTTTTATCAAATAACTACATAACTCAATAAGCATAGTAGTTCAGAGGAGGTTTTACCGTGGCAACAATTACAGCAAAGATGGTCGGTGACCTGCGCGCCAAAACCGGCGCCGGAATGATGGATTGCAAGAAAGCCCTGACGGAAGCAGAAGGTGATATGGAGCAAGCCATTGACTTGCTGCGCAAGAAAGGCCTTTCCGCCGCTGCAAAGAAATCCGGTCGTGTGGCAGCTGAGGGCATGATTGCGGCAGTTGGTAATGCCAAGAGCGGCGCCCTGGCTGAAGTTAACTCCGAGACAGACTTTGTTGCCAAGAATGATGCCTTCCAGGCTTTCGCCAATGGTGTCGCTGAGGTTGCCTTGAAAGAGAACCCTGCTGATGTTGAGACACTTAAGGGCCTTGATTTCCCTGGCAGTGATCGCAATGTCGGTGATGAGCTGACTCATCAGATTGCGACCATCGGTGAGAATATGAACATCCGTCGTTTCGCACGTCTCGAGAGTGCTTCGGGTGTTACGGCTTCCTATGTTCACGGTGGCGGCAAGATCGGCGTTCTGGTACAACTTGATGCTGAAAAAGGTGATGACCCTCAAGTAGCAGAAACTGCGCGTATGCTGGCTATGCATGTTGCGGCAGCTAATCCTCAATACCTTTGCCGTGCAGATGTTCCGGCAGATGTTGTTGAGCGTGAAAAAGATATCATGCGTGTCAAAGCGATCGAGAGTGGCAAGCCTGAAAATATTGTTGAGAAGATCATTGAGGGTCAGATCAATAAGTTCTTTGGTGAAATTTGCCTGCTTGAGCAGGTTTATGTCATTGATACTGACAAGAAGGTTGGTAAAGTTGTAGAGGCTTTGGCTAAGGAGTTGGGCGGCCAGGTGACTCTTGCTGCTTATTCACGTTACCAACTTGGTGAAGGCATTGAGAAAAAAGAAGACGACTTCGCAGCTGAAGTTGCATCAATGACCAAGTAAGCATCATCTTCACTTGTCGGCAATCATGGATTCAGGAGTGACCCAATAACCACGGAGAGACCATGTCACGGAAACCCAGTTACAAGCGTATTATGCTCAAACTCAGTGGTGAAGCTCTGGCAGGTCAGCAGGGCTATGGTATCGATCCGGACATTATCATGGGCATCGCCCGGGAAATCCGCGAGGTTGTCGATCTAGGTGTTCAACTTGCCATTGTTATCGGGGGCGGTAATATCTTCCGTGGTGTTGCCGCCTCTTCAGCAGGTATGGATCGTGCGAGTGCCGATTACATGGGCATGCTGGCAACGGTCATGAACAGCCTTGCATTACAGGAT
Source organism: Desulfuromonadales bacterium (assembly GCA_012974435.1). GTDB lineage: Bacteria > Desulfobacterota > Desulfuromonadia > Desulfuromonadales > BM103 > M0040. Next base: position 5,084 of record JAAXQF010000081.1, read on the forward strand.
GCCCTGGAAAAGGCAGGTGTTATTACCCGGGTCCAATCCGCCATAGAAATGCAGGCTATCGCTGAGCCTTACATCCGCCGCAGGGCTGTCAGACATCTCGAAAAAGGACGTGTGGTTATTTTTGGTGCCGGTACTGGCAATCCATTCTTTACCACCGACACCGCAGCCAGCTTGCGTGCTATTGAAATTGGGGCAGAGATTATTCTTAAAGCGACCAAGGTAGACGGCGTCTATAACGCTGATCCCGCCAAAGATAAAAACGCTGTCAAATATGATCAACTGTCTTATCTGGATGTGCTCAAGCAGGGGTTGGAGGTCATGGATTCTACGGCGACGTCCCTCTGCATGGATAATAACTTGCCGATTATTGTATTTGATCTGACGACCAGTGGCAATATTCAAAGAGTTGTTTGTGGTGATCAGATCGGAACTGTTGTCAAAGGAGAATAATGCCATGATTGCAGATGTGAAATCCCAGGCCAATGCTGGAATGGTTAAAGCTCTGGAGGCGTTCAAACGTGAACTGAGTAAAGTTCGCACCGGGCGAGCCTCCCTTTCCCTGCTTGATGATATCAGGATTGATTATTACGGCACTCCGACCCCTCTAAATCAGGTCGCTGCCCTGGCAGTTCCTGAATCACGCTTGATCACGATCCAACCGTGGGAAAAGAATCTGGTTGGTGAAATTGAAAAAGCCATCCTTAAATCAGATCTTGGCTTGAACCCTTCCTCTGATGGGCAACTTATTCGTCTGGCTTTCCCCCCTCTGACAGAGGAACGTCGTAAGGAGATGGTCAAGCAGGTTAAGCGTATGAGTGAAGATGCCAGGGTTGCTGTGCGCAATTGTCGCCGTGAAGCGAATGACAGCTTAAAGCAGATGGAGAAGGACAAGGACCTTACTGAAGATGATTTGAAGCGTGGCGAAAAAGAAGTTCAGGATGTGACAGATGACTTCGTTGGTCGCATTGATCAGATCCTTGCCGATAAAGAAAAGGATCTTATGGAGATCTGATCTTTCAAAAGTCTTAAAGAGAAGACTGTATGAAGATTTCGGATGGCCGTATCGCTTATGAGAGATGTGACTGAACGACACGATCATCGATTGAAGCCATTGGGCGCCTTTTGGGCGCCCTTTTTATTGACCCTTGCTTTCCCCGGGGGCAATGTTTCTCTTGCCATTCATTAGTTGTAAATCAGGACATCGTTCTGTTGCTCGTTTTGTATTCTCTATGCTACCTTAGCTAACGTTTACTTATTCCTTTTCAGGGCTCAATTGTTATGCAGATTCCTACACATCTTGCAATCATCATGGACGGTAACGGTCGGTGGGCCGAACAACGCCATCTGCCGAGAATTCTCGGCCATCGTAAAGGTGTGGAAACGGTTCAGTCTGTTGTTGACGAATGTCTGAAGCTCGGGGTTCGTTATCTAACGCTTTATGCGTTCAGTTCTGAGAACTGGGGAAGACCTCAGGATGAAGTTGAGGCTTTGATGGGGTTACTCGGAAGCTTCTTGAAAAAAGAGTTATCCCAACTCCAGAAACAGGGCATTCGCCTTATGGCTATTGGAGACCTTGATCGGTTACCCAAGTCAATCAACAAAATCCTCCAGGATATCATCCAGAAAACGGCCGGCAATGACCGCATGGTCTTGAACCTGGCCCTTTCTTATGGCTCCCGCAATGAATTGACCCGTGCGATTCAGTCGCTTGTGAACGAAATTGCTGAGGGGACCCTCCGTGTCGAAGACGTAACAGAGGAGGCTATAGGAAATGCTCTTGATACAGGAGCTATCCCGGACCCTGACCTTATGATTCGTACCAGCGGTGAGATGCGCATCAGTAATTTTCTCCTCTGGCAGCTTGCTTATTCCGAACTTTACTTCACTGAGGCCTTCTGGCCTGATTTTTCTCGTGAGCTGTTGTACAAGGCCATAGAGGAGTACAGTAACCGTCAAAGACGTTTTGGCCTTACGGCTGCGCAGTTGCGTAGCGAAGATTCTATAGATGGGGAGGGGAGTCATTAAAGAGCGAATTGTTACAGCGTTGATTGCGCTGCCGTTATTGATCTTCTGCGTCCTTTTCTCCAGTCATGGATTCTTTGCAGGTCTGCTCTTCCTGATTACAGCCCTGGCTCTGCACGAATTCTATCGAATGGGCCTTCCTGAAAATCGTCGCCTTGAAAGGTCCCTTTCGGTGGCGGCGGGGGTGCTCTGCTGTGTAGGTTTGTCTTACGCGACCAGCCCACCTTCAATTTTGTTAAGTCTTGTCTTGCCATGTCTTGGTTTGACTCTGCTCTATCTGTTCCGCTTTCAGGATATGCAGAGCGTCAGTCGTGACCTCGCGATCAGCCTGTTAGGACTTTTTTATATCCCGCTGTTGCTGTCACATGCGGTTCTCTTGCGAGCTTTGCCGGAGGGCAGGGCGTGGATATTCCTGGTTCTGTTTGTTGTTATGGCCAGTGATACTATGGCCTACTTCGTTGGCAGAACTTGGGGGAAGAACCGTCTTTACGAAGCAGTCAGTCCTAAAAAGACTATTGAAGGCTCACTTGGTGGGCTTGCCGGCGGCGTCCTTGGTGCCTTGATCTGTAAACTGGTTTTTTTTGCAGAACTGGGCGCTGTCGATATATTCCTTCTGGGGTTGGGGGTTGGTGCGTTCAGTCAGGTTGGTGATCTGGTTGAGTCGTTGCTGAAAAGAAGTTTTGGTGTGAAGGACTCAGGTTCGCTTATCCCGGGCCACGGCGGTATCCTCGATCGTCTCGATAGTCTCCTCTTCGCCTTTCCCATGACCTATTATTACGCCTTGTGGGTTTTTGCATGAAACGACTGGCCATTCTTGGTTCGACCGGCTCTATCGGTGTGAGCACTCTGGAAATCGTTACCGAGCACCCCGACTGTTTCGAGGTTGTTGCGCTGACTGCAGGTCGAAACCTCGCCCTGCTTGAAGAGCAGATTGCCCGTTTTCGACCCCAACTAGTAGCGGTGCCTGATCAGGTAAACGCGCAACGCCTGCGAGAACGAATCGGTGCAGATGGGCCACGGGTTCTGTATGGTACGGCCGGTCTGATCTCTTGCGCCGTAGAGTCTCCGGCCGACATGGTTGTCTCGGCCATCGTCGGGGCTGCCGGTCTTGAGCCAACACTTGCTGCTATTCAGGCTGGCCGGGATGTTGCTCTCGCTAACAAGGAGACGCTGGTGATCGCCGGTGAGCTGGTTATGAGTGCTGCTGCCGAATCCGGTTGCCGTCTCTTTCCTGTTGATAGTGAGCACTCGGCGATTTTTCAGTCGCTTGAAGGTCATCGCAAAGCGGATGTGCGGCGATTGATTCTGACAGCGTCCGGAGGGCCCTTCCGAAATTGGTCTCTCGAAGATCTGCAAGAAGTCACACCGCAGGATGCCCTGGCGCACCCTAATTGGACCATGGGTCGAAAAATTACAATTGATTCGGCAACCATGATGAACAAAGGGTTGGAGGTGATTGAAGCTCACTGGCTCTTCAATGTTCCGGTTGAGAAGATTGATGTTCATATCCATCCGGAGAGCATCGTTCATTCTCTGGTCGAGTACGTAGACGGTGCTCTTCTGGCGCAGTTAGGTATCCCTGATATGAAAACGCCGATTGCCTATGCACTGACTTATCCTGAGAGATTACCTCTTGAGTTGCCTGCCCTTGATCTCTGCCGTCTTGGTCAGTTAAATTTTGCTGCTCCAAACAGCCAATGTTTCCCGTGTCTGGGGCTGGCCTACGACGCTATCAAACGTGGTGGCACGACGCCAGCTGTGCTGAACGCAGCCAATGAACTTGCCGTGGATGCCTTTCTACATGAAAAAGTTGGTTTTCTTGATATCCCCCGAATTATAGGTTCAGTCGTTGAGAGGCATTCAAGCAGTGCGGCTTCCAGCCTGGAACAAATTCTTTCCGCAGACGCCTGGGCTCGTCAGACCGCTCATGATGTTATCTGTGAAATCCAAGGAGCTTCTTACCCGTGATTACTATCGCCGCCGGCATCATCATGCTGGGCATTCTTGTCTTTGTTCACGAACTTGGCCATTTCTGTGTCGCCAAGTTCTGTGGTGTCAAAGTCCTTAAGTTCTCACTCGGTTTTGGTCCTCGCCTGCTCTCACATCAATATGGTGAGACAGAATATATGATCTGCGCCATTCCCCTCGGCGGTTATGTGCAAATGCTTGGTGAGGGTGGAGGCGAGCAGGGCGAAGACGTCGAACTTACACCAGAAGAAGAACAACGCTCGTTCTCTAAAATTCCTTTATCAAGGCGTATGGCTATTGTGGCTGCCGGGCCGATTATGAACCTGGTTCTGCCCTTTATGATCTTGCCACTGGCCTATATGGTGGGGATTAACCTGCCGGCCTACCTGGAGGAACCACCCTGCGTTGGTTATGTTATCCCGGAATCAGACGCTGAAGACGCTGGTTTCCTGATTGGTGACTGCATTACTGCAATCAGTGGTCTGGGGATAGAAAGTTGGACAGATACCGGTCCGGCCCTGGTGAATAGTGCCGGTGAGCCAATTGTCTTCACCTTTGAGCGTGATGGCCTCACTACCGAACTGACCGTCGATCCAGAAAATGGTGGCCTTGAAGGCCTGCAGTCGATCGGTCTGCTGCCTGAACAAAAAGCCGTGATCGGAGGCTTGGCCCCAGCGATGCCAGCCCTTGATGCGGGCCTCGAAGAGGGCGACCTGATCCTCTCGGTTGGCGAGCGAGAGATCATCTCCTGGTATCAGCTCAAAGGCGCGATTCAGGAGACGGATGGTGAGCCCACAGCGGTTGTCGTTGAAAGAGATGGTGAGCAGCTCACTTTTCAGCTGGTGCCGAAAAAAACCGATGGTGTCGATAGCTTTCTGATCGGAGTGGCTCCTCAGCAGGAGACCCTTTTTAAACGCTTCTCTTTTGGAGATGCTGTGGCAGAAGGTGCCGAGCGTAGCCTGGAGTTGATTGAACTGACACTGGTCTTTATTCAAAAACTGTTTTCCGGACATGTTTCGACCAGTAATATTGGCGGACCGATAACTGTTGTTCAGATCGCCGGACAGGCCGCACAAACAGATATCTCAAGCATCATCAGTGTTCTTGCTTTTTTAAGTATTCAGCTGGGGATTCTTAACCTTTTGCCGATACCGATCCTCGATGGTGGACATCTCTTCTTCTACTTCTTTGAATTGGTCTTCCGCAAGCCCATCTCGTTGCGCGCCAGGGAGTGGGCTCAACAGATTGGCCTGATTCTTCTGCTGTTGTTGATGGTGCTGGCTTTTTACAACGACATCGTACGGATGATAGGAAACTGACTTGCCGCCAATTCTCCTGACAATTCAAACGGCCTCTCCTGCGGGAAGTGTTGCTTTAAGTGATGGTGAGCACCTGCTGGCAGAGTTCAGCCTGGATTCACGGAAAACTCCAACGGAATGGCTTTTGGCAGCTATCGAAGACCTCCTCGCCAAGACGGGGCTGACCAAGGACTCCCTCGACGCTGTCGGTATCGTCCGTGGACCGGGAGCCTTTACCGGGCTACGTGTTGGTTTGGCGACAGCGAAAGGAATTGCCCTGGCGCTCGGCTGCCCTCTGGTGGGCGTATCGTCGCTACAATGCCTGGCCATGCAGCTGCCTTTCACGCAAATGCCGGTCTGTGTCATGTTGGATGCACGCAAACAAGAGGTCTACAGCTGCCTTTACCAGTGGGAATCCGGTTTCCCTCGCGCTATCTCAGAAGAACAGGTGGTTAAACCTGAAAAGCTCCTTGCTGAAATAACAGGTGACACTTTGTTTGTCGGTAATGGTTCCCTCGTTTACCGGTCACTGATTGTGCGACAGTTGGCTTCACGAGCACATTTTGCCCCTGACTTTTTGAACCTGCCGCGGGCGGGCGCTGCCGCCGTTCTTGCCCTCTCAGAATGGCAGGCTGGACGTACTTTTTCTCCGGATAAGATGATGCCTTCTTATCTTCGTCCTTCCGAAGCGGAAATTAATTTGGCTACGAAGAAAAAATAGAGGGATTCTAGTTGACAATCCCGCCATGCGTTAGTTATTTTTTAAAGACCAACCCTTTATTCCATCCATAGAATCAGGAGGTGCACATGCTAGAGAAGGACCAGGATTCGATCCAGCGTCTAAGTGAAGAAAATCCCCGTTTTCGCAAGCTGCACGAAGAACATCTTCTCTTTGAGAAACAACTGCAGGAATATGATGACAAGTCTTACCTCTCCGATGAGGAAGATATTGAACGTAAGAAAATTCAGAAGTTGAAATTGGCAGGAAAAGACGAGATGGCGTTAATGGTCAAGGCTTCTCGTCAATAGCGAATAAATAGCTGAACAAAGCAGGGGTCAGATTCATTTCTGCCCCTGTTCTATTATAAGGCCGGGCCACTTTTGCCATTTCGGGTAAGAGAGCGGTCCGGTTTTGCTTTTTGCCCTTTACCTCTCGTGCCTGCACGGGTATAAATGCCGATACATTTGTCGAAGAATCGAACAGAGTTTGTTAACAGGAGAATCGAAGGAAATGACTGAGAAACGCAGCAGTGCAATCACCCAGGGTTTTGAACGTACACCACACCGTGCATTGTTAAAAGGAACTGGTGTTCCACAAGAGCAAATGGACAAACCCTTCATCGGGATCGCTTCTTCCTTTACCGATCTGATCCCTGGCCACACCGGCATGCGTGATCTCGAGCGTTTCATTGAGAAAGGTGTTCACACAGGTGGTGGTCATTCCTTTATTTTCGGTATTCCCGGTGTCTGTGACGGCATCGCCATGGGACACCGCGGTATGCACTATTCTCTGCCAACTCGAGAACTGATTGCCGATATGGTTGAATCGGTTGCCGAGGCGCATCGCCTTGATGGTCTGGTCCTCCTGACCAACTGCGATAAAATCACTCCGGGGATGCTCATGGCTGCAGCGCGCCTGGATATCCCCTGCATCGTTGTAACCGCAGGACCGATGATGACCGGCTCCGGTCGTGAAGGACGTAAATTCTCTTTCGTCACCGACACCTTTGAAGCCATGGGTAAGTACAAAGCCGGTGTTATGGATGAACAGGAGTTGATGGCTTGTGAAGACAATGCCTGTCCGACCGCCGGTTCATGTCAGGGCCTCTTCACTGCTAATACCATGGCGATTCTCACGGAAACGCTCGGTATGAGTCTGGTGGGTTGTGGTACGGCTCTGGCTGTTTCTTCTTTGAAACGACGCATCGCTTTTGCCAGCGGAGAACGGATTGTCGATCTGGTACACCAGCAGATTACTCCGCGTCAAATTATGACCCGGGCGGCCTTTGAAAATGCCATTCGTGTTGACCTTGCACTAGGCGGTTCCAGCAATACAGTACTGCACCTCTTGTCGATAGCTCGTGAAGCTGGAGTAGAATTGCCCCTGGAAGAGTTTGATCGCCTTGGTCGTGAAACCCCGCAGCTCGCATCAATGAACCCTGGCGGCAAACATTTCATGGAAGATCTCGACACCGCTGGCGGTGTCTCCGGGGTCCTTTACCAGTTACGTGACCTGATCAATGATAACCCGACCCTGACCGGGCCGACTGTCAAGGAAATCGTGGCGAGTGTTGCGACTGTGGATGAGGACGTGATTCAGCCAGTGAGTAACCCGGTGCGGGCAGAAGGTGGCCTCGCCATCCTCTTCGGTAACCTCGCGCCACTTGGTTCCGTCGTCAAACAGTCCGGCGTTTCTGAGCAGATGATGAACTTCGAAGGCCGTGCCCGCTGTTTCGATTCGGAAGAGGGTGCTATGGAGGCCCTTATGGGTGGTCAGGTTGTTGCCGGTGATCTGGTGGTTATTCGTTACGAGGGGCCCAAAGGTGGCCCAGGAATGAGGGAGATGCTTGCTCCGACTGCGACCTTGATGGGTCTCGGTCTGGGCGACAGTGTCGCACTGATCACCGACGGTCGCTTTTCCGGTGGTACGCGGGGGCCCTGTATTGGCCATATCTCTCCCGAGGCTGCCGAGGGTGGACCGATTGCTCTGGTAGCAGACGGTGATCTGATTCGACTCGATATCCCGAATCGCAAGTTGGAGCTTCTGGTCGACGACGATGAGCTTGCTCGTCGCAAAGAAGCCTGGATAGCTCCCGAGCCCAAGATCAAGACGGGCTGGCTGGCTCGTTACGCCAAGGTCGTGACCTCGGCTAACACCGGCGCTGTGTGCGAGGCTTAGGCGTAAAGAAATTTTGAATGCTGGATTTTGAATTTTCAATTGATAAACAATTTGGAGTTTGAAATCCAAGATTTATAATTCGAGCCGCTACCGCGGTTCGTCTGAGGAGTTTATAAAGTGAAATTGACTGGTTCGAAAATTCTTCTGGAGAGCCTGATTCAGGAAGGCGTTGATACAGTTTTTGGCTATCCCGGTGGTACGGTCATTAATATTTATGATGACCTGATGGGGTCTTCCATCAAGCACATCCTGACTCGTCATGAACAAGCGGCCGTACACGCTGCCGATGGTTACGCGCGTGCGACCGGCAAGGTCGGTGTCGCCATTGCAACCAGTGGCCCCGGGGCAACCAACACGATTACCGGAATTGCCAATGCTCATATGGATTCGATTCCAATGGTTGTCATTACCGGCCAGGTCCCAACCGGCCTGATTGGAAATGATGCCTTTCAGGAGGCTGATCTCGTCGGTATTACCCGGCCGATCACCAAGCATAACTATCTGGTCAAGGACATCAAAGATCTGGCCCGGATTATTAAACAGGCCTTTTATATTGCCCGAACTGGCCGACCCGGTCCTGTCGTGGTTGACCTGCCCAAGGATATTCAGATGGCTACGGCCAAGTTTGAGTATCCCGAGAAGGTTGAACTGCGTGGGTACAAGCCCACTTTTAGCGGTAATGTGCGCATGATCGAAAAAGCTGTCAAGATGATGCTCTCTGCCAAGAAACCGGTGCTCTATGTCGGCGGCGGTGCAACTCTGACCGATTCCCACGCTGAACTGATGGAGCTGGCAGAAACGCTACAGATGCCAGTTACGACAACCCTGATGGGTATGGCCAGCTTCCCGACGCGGCATCCCCTCTCATTGGGAATGCTCGGCATGCACGGCACCTATTACGCAAATATGGCCGTTACCGACTCTGATCTGTTGATTGCTCTTGGTGCACGTTTCGATGACCGCGTCACTGGAAAAATCGACACCTTCGCACCTCACGCCAAGATCATCCATGTGGATGTCGACCCGACGTCTATCAAGAAGAATGTCCGCGTCGATTTACCGATTGTCGGAGACTTGCGTGACGTTTTGAAGAAGATGAACAAGGCTATCGGTGAAAAGAAGGATGACGTCGCGAAAGCGAACGAAGCACACAAACCATGGCTTGAGGAAATTGCTGCCTGGCGTAAAGAGCACCCGATGTCCTATAAACCGTCGAAAACCGAAATCAAGCCTCAGTTCGTTATTGAGAAATTACGAGAACTGTCCAACGACGACGCCATTGTAACGACGGAAGTTGGCCAGCACCAGATGTGGACCGCTCAGTTCTTTGAGTTTACCCAGCCTCGCACTTTCCTTTCCTCAGGTGGTCTCGGCACCATGGGCTACGGCCTGCCGGCAGCACTCGGTGCTCAGGTTGCCTTCCCCAAGCGACAGGTCATTGATGTTTCTGGTGACGGCTCTTTTCAGATGAACTCCCAGGAGCTGGCGACCCTGGTTCAATATCGGCTACCGGTGAAAATTGTCATTCTCAACAACAACTTCCTCGGCATGGTCCGTCAATGGCAGCAGCTCTTTTTCGATAAGCGCTACAGCCAGACCTGCATGGAACTTCCGATTGATTTCACCAAGCTCGCAGAAGCTTACGGAGCAGCTGGACTCAAGGCAACTAAGCCGGAAGAGGTTGAAGAGGTGATCAAGAAGGCCTTTGCCACTCCAGGGCCTGTGATCATGGAATTCAAAATATCGCGTGAAGAAAACGTTATGCCGATGGTTCCTGCTGGTGCCGCGCTCAATGAAATGGTTCTCGCGTCCTGATAGGACGTGTTGCCAATAGTTAGGAGAGGATAAAAGTTATGAGACATACCATATCCGTACTGGTGGAGAATGAATTCGGCGTGTTGACACGTATCGCCGGTCTCTTCTCTGGCCGGGGATTCAATATTGAAAGCCTGTCGGTTGCTCCCACCCTTGATCCGACGCTTTCGCGCATGACCATCGTCACCAGTGGTGATGATCGGATTATTGAGCAGGTTAATAAACAGCTCAATAAACTGATCGATACGATCAAGATCATCGATTTTACAGGTGAGGATTTCATCGAGAGAGAGATGGCTCTGATCAAGGTTAACGCAGAGGATTCTACGCGCGCAGAGATATTGCGGATCTGCGATATCTTCCGCGGCAAGGTCGTTGATGTTACCCCCAAGTGCTACACAGTCGAAGTGACTGGTTCGCCGGTTAAGGTGAATGCCATTATCGACCTGCTGCGCCCTATGGGTATCAAGGAACTGGTGCGGTCCGGACCGGTTGTCCTTGGCCGTGGGCCCAAAGGATGGAAGGGGAACTGACGGGAGCAGAGCCTGTTGTCGCTACATTTAAGGCGGGCCATGTCGGGATAAAAATCTGGCATGGCCCGCTCTGTCATGATATATAGTCGACATTTCATGGAAGCAGTCAGTTCATTGATTGTCCGACAGCCTCCTAGTACATAAAGTTTCCGCAGGAAGAAATAAAAATGAACGTTTATTACGATAAAGATGCAGATATTTCCCTGATCAAAGGGAAAAAGGTGACCATCGTAGGTTATGGCTCCCAAGGGCATGCTCACGCCAATAACCTCAAAGACTCCGGTGTTGATGTAACCGTTGCCTTGCATGAAGGCTCATCTTCAGCGATCAAGGCTGAGAATTCCGGCTTGAAAGTCATGAATGTTGCTGACGCTGTTGCTGCTGCTGACCTGATTATGATCCTGACCCCGGATGAATTCCAGTCACAACTTTATCGTGATGAGATTGAGCCTAATCTGAAGAAAGGTGCTGCGCTGGCTTTCGCTCACGGTTTTGCCATTCATTATAACCAGGTTGTGCCGCGCGCCGATCTCGATGTCATCATGATTGCTCCCAAGGCTCCCGGACATACGGTTCGTTCAGAATTTGTCAAAGGTGGAGGTATTATTGATCTAATCGCGATTTTTCAGGACGCATCTGGTGCCGCCAAAGATCTAGCTCTCTCCTATGCCAGCGCTATCGGTGGCGGTCGCACCGCAATCATCGAAACAACCTTTCAAGACGAGACCGAGACCGACCTGTTCGGCGAGCAAGCTGTCCTTTGTGGTGGTGCTGTGGAGCTGGTGAAAGCTGGTTTTGAGACCTTGGTAGAGGCTGGATATGCCCCAGAGTTGGCCTACTTCGAGTGTCTGCACGAGCTCAAGCTGGTTGTCGACCTGATGCACGAAGGTGGCATTGCCACAATGAACGACTCCATTTCCAACAATGCCGAATACGGCGCGTACGTCACTGGTCCACAAGTGATCAACGACGAGAGCCGTAAGGCGATGAAGGAATGTTTGAACAATATTCAAAATGGCGAATACGCCAAGCGTTTTATCCTTGAAGGGGCGTCCAATTACCCTGAGATGACAGCGCGTCGTCGGCTTAATGCGGCTCACCAGATCGAGAAGGTCGGCGAAAAATTGCGTAGCATTAAGCCCTGTATCAAGAAGGTCGTTGATAAGAGCAAGAACTAATTAGTTTTCGTCCGGAAACGGCCCTTTTCCGCAATCTCGGCGTCAATCTGCACATTTGATTGTGCGGCGTAAAGCACTACGCCTCCGCTCAAACGCTTGATTTCCTTGACCTTGCGAAAAATTGCTCGTTTCCAAATCGAAAACTACACTTGTGTCCATCTAGTGTTTCCGAATGGGCACTAATTAACTCAACCTGCAGTGGAGGCATGATGCCCCCGCTTAATTAATAAAAAGGCGTCATATACCCATGAAAAATCAGCATCAGCCCGTGGCCGTTGAAGGTTATCCTTTTATCGGTCTGTTTGCCTTTTTCTCCCTCTTCTGCGCTGCAGTTGAATGGAATTGTCTGGCCACAATCAGTCTCGGCCTGACACTCTTCGCCATCTACTTTTTCCGCAATCCCGAGCGTTTTTCCAATGAGGAAGACAATGTCTTCGTCGCGCCGGCGGATGGTAAGATTATTTTCGTCGGTAAAGTCCCTGAAAACCGCTATTTTGGCGGTGAAGAGGTTACCAAGGTCAGCATTTTCATGAACGTGTTCAATGTTCATGTCAATCGTGTGCCGATCAACTGCAAAGTGATCGATCAGTTTTACAACCAGGGCCGTTTTTTCAACGCCTCTCTGGATAAGGCCAGCCTTGAAAACGAACAATCGGGCCTGCTTCTCGAAACAGAGTCCGGTCTGAAAGTCCTTTGCGTGCAGATTGCCGGCTTGATTGCACGACGGATTGTTTCTTACCCAGAGAATGGCGACTCTCTGGAGCGTGGCCGTCGCTACGGCTTGATCCGCTTCGGTTCCAGAGTTGACCTGTATTTCCCCGAAGGTGTTGAGGTCTCTGCAAAGCTCGGCGACATAACCGTTGCTGGAGAAAGTGTGTTGGGACTCTTGAAGTGAGTCGAGTAGGTGGTTCCTATGATCGCCGGGAAAACCTGAAGCGAGGCATTTACCTTCTGCCTAACCACGCCGAACACTAAGCATGTCGAGCAGACTCAGAGGACACTTGAAACATAAAGATCATCTGATTTCTTGACAAGCTGCCAGCTTTTTGATTTATTAATAGTACGTTTCACAAATGCATTGAAGAGGACGAGTAGGGTCTGACACTGTTTCAGAGAGCCGGTGGTGCTGCGAACCGGTACAGATAATGACTTGAACTGACCTTGGAGCTGCGGACGTCAAAGGGCTTCACAATAAATAGCCTGAGTAATTTCCGTCGTGGGCCAGCGTAAATGGCTAATGAAGGGTTTCGTTGCGACGAGACCAAACAGGGTGGTACCGCGAAGCTTAGCTTTCGCCCCTGACCGGGGCGGGAGCTTTTTTATTTTTTGCCTCAAACCTGCAGCCTTTAAGTAGAAGGTTGTAGGGCAACGTTAAATTCCTTGAAAGGGGGTGGTTCTGTGGAATCTGACCTGGGTGACCTTATCCTGGTAGTTAGAGATTTAGAGATCATTGATGGTGGATTGGTAGAACCCGCCCCTGTGAGCGATTAGACGAACATTTAGAGGAGTCAGTTATGAGTAAGAATAAGACGATTAAAATTTTTGATACGACCTTGCGTGATGGAGAGCAATCACCTGGCGCAAGTATGAACATCGAAGAAAAGTTGCGCATCGCCAGCCAGCTTGAGAAGCTCAACGTCGATGTCATAGAAGCGGGTTTCCCGATCGCTTCCGATGGTGATTTCGAGGCGGTCAAAAAGATCGCCAAGACGATCAAGGGTCCTGAAATTGCGGGTCTCTGCCGCGCCAGCATCAAGGACATCGACCGCGCCTGGGATGCTTTGAAGTATGCTGGCGATCGAGGTCGTATCCATACTTTTATCGCGACTTCAGATATTCATATGGAGCGCAAGCTGCAAATGGCGCCTGGCAAGGTCCTTGAGACGGCTTTAAACGCGGTTAAACACGCGGTATCTTATACCCCCAACGTCGAGTTCTCCTGCGAGGACGCGGTTCGCACTCGCTTGCCATTCCTGGCCGAGATGGTTGAAGCCGTCATCGATGCGGGAGCGACCACGGTTAATATCCCTGACACCGTCGGTTATTCGATTCCTTTTGAGTATTTCAATATCATCAAGTATTTGAAGGACAATGTGCCGAATATCGAGAAGGCTGTCATCTCCGTCCATTGCCATAACGATCTCGGCTTGGCGGTTGCCAATTCGTTGGCCGCGATCCAGGCGGGAGCGGGCCAGGTGGAGTGTACTATCAACGGAATTGGTGAGCGTGCCGGCAACTGCTCTCTAGAAGAAGTTGTTATGGCCTTACGGACCCGTAAAGACATTATGCCGTATGAGAATAATATCAACACGGAACATATCTATGCAGCCAGCCGCTTGCTCTCAACGGTCACCGGCATTGCCGTGCAGCCGAACAAAGCCATCGTAGGCGCCAATGCTTTTGCTCACGAAGCCGGTATTCATCAGCATGGTGTTTTGATGGACAAGGAAACCTACGAGATCATGACGCCGGAGTCGATCGGGCTCAATGCCAACAAGCTTGTTCTTGGTAAGCATTCAGGTCGTCACGCTTTTATCGCTCGCCTTAACGAACTTGGTTACGATTTGCCCAAGGAAGATATCGAGAAGGCCTTCGTTCGCTTCAAAGCTTTGGCGGACAAGAAGAAAGAAATCTTTGACGAAGATCTCGATGCCATCGTCGCCGATGAAATTATCCGGGTTCCCGAGATTGTCAGGCTTGTGCAGATGAATGTCTCTTCCGGTTCTTTTGCAGCGCCTACTGCGACTGTTGAGCTCGATGTCAAAGGCAAGCTGAAGAAAGCGGCCGTCATGGGGGATGGCCCTGTCGATGCGACATTTAAAGCGATTAAAAAGTTGACCGGCCTGAAGCCTTATCTGGTGAATTATTCCGTCGGTTCAATAACGGGTGGTACCGACGCGTTGGGCGAGTGTACCGTGAGGCTAGAACACGAAGGCCACGAGGTCTTGGGACAGGGCTCGCACTCAGATATCATTGTTGCCAGCGCCAAGGCATACATCAACGCACTCAACAAAGCTTTGGATGTTGCTCAGCGCACCAAGGTGGAAATTTAGATCGTTTCAGATTCGCCGGCAGCTTTTCCTGCCGGCGAATTTTCATAATTGTGCAAGGAGTGTGTCGTGAGTCTTCCGAACCAGAGGGCTCATTGGCTTGTTTCGCTCCCTAGCAGCCTGTTGGACTATCAGGGCCAAAGAGACGAATTTGCAGCCAGTTCATTTGTAAGCCCGACAGGCTGCTAGGTTAATGATTTTTTTGAGGAGTTATTATGGGTCAGACTACAGCTGAAAAGATTTTTGCTGCACATCTTCGTGATGAACCTTTTCCCGGGACCAAGGTGCTTGACTTGGATCGTGTGCTTTGTCACGAGATAACAACGCCGATTGCCATTGCTGATCTTGAATGGCGCGGCAAGGACCGGGTGTTTGATAACACCAAGATCAAGGCTGTCATTGATCACGTGACGCCTTCCAAGGATAGCAAGACCGCCCTACAGGCAAAAATGTTGCGTGATTGGGCCCGTCGCCACGCTATCAAGGACTTTTTTGATATTGGCCAGAATGGTGTATGCCACGCGCTCTTTCCAGAAAAAGGTTTTATCCGTCCTGGCTTCACAGCGATTATGGGTGATTCGCACACCTGTACTCATGGTGCTTTTGGTGCCTTCGCTGCCGGTGTTGGTACGACTGACCTCGAAGTCGGCATGTTAAAAGGCGTCTGTGCTTTCCGTGAGCCAAAAACTATCCGCGTTAATCTGAATGGTAGCTTGCAAACAGGGGTTTACGCTAAAGACGTCATCCTTTTCGTAATCGGACAGCTTGGCGTTAATGGTGCTACCGACCGGGTGATCGAATTCCATGGTCCGGTCGTCGATGCTATGAGTATGGATGCTCGTATGACCCTCTGTAACATGGCCATTGAAGCCGGTGGTACCTGTGGTATCTGTCAGCCAGACATGGTCACGGTTGACTACCTCTGGCCGTTTATTGAAGGCGATTTTGTCAGCAAACAGGCTGCTCTTGATGAATACAGCCAGTGGTGTGCCGATACCGACGCGGAATACGATAAAGTCCTCGATTTTAACGTCACAGAACTCGTTCCGCATGTAACTTATGGTTACAAACCGGACTGCGTTAAGCCTGCTAGCGAAATGGCAGGGACCAAAATCGACCAGGTTTATATTGGAACTTGTACCAATGGTCGGATCGAGGACTTGCGTCAGGCCGCTGAGGTTTTGAAAGGTCGTAAAATTGCCGAATCGTTGCGTGGAATCGTCTCACCGGCAACGCCGAAGATTTTCCAGGAGGCTTTAGCTGAAGGGATCATTCAAATCTTTATGGACGCTGGTTTCTGTGTCACCAACCCGACCTGTGGTGCCTGCCTCGGTATGAGTAATGGTGTGCTGGCAGACGGCGAGGCTTGTGCCTCAACCAGTAACCGAAACTTTAATGGTCGAATGGGTAAAGGTGGCATGGTTCACCTGATGAGCCCGTCAACAGCAGCAGCGACAGCGATCACAGGTGTAATTACCGACGCCCGTGAGTTGAGATAATTGTACAGTCACCAAGGAGTCAAGAGACACTGAGACGTTGTTGCTCTGTCTTGAATCTTTGCGGCGAATGAATTTATTAGGAGTCGTTTTTATGAAAAAAGCATTTGGTGGCCCGGCAATTCTTCTTGATCGGTCCGATATTAATACTGATGAAATCATACCAGCCAAGTACCTCACCGAAGCAACCAAGGAGGCACTTAAGCCTTACTGTCTGGAAGACCTCAAACTCGAAGGCTTTGATCCTCAGGGTGAACGTCTGAAAAATGCCAAGGTGGTGATTACCCGCGAGAACTTTGGCTGCGGTTCTTCACGCGAGCATGCGCCATGGGTTTTTGAAGTCAACGATGTCCACACGGTTATTGCCGAGAGTTATGCCAGGATTTTCCGCCAGAACATGTTTAACTGCGGCATGTTGGCGATTGAACTGCCTAAACCTGATATCGATACCCTGATGACTCTGGGAAAAGAGGCAAATGGAGCAGTCGATGTAAAGGTTAACCTTCCGGATCAGCAGCTTGTTGCTTGCGGCAATGGTCGCGAAGTATCCTTCAGCTTTGACATCAGCCCTTTTGACAAGGCTTTGGTGGATGCTGGTGGTTGGGTAGAGTACGCTGACGCGCGATATTAATTCATGTTTTTGGTGAGTTTTTTACAACTGAGTGGGGCGGGTGTACAACGCACGCGCCCCACTCAGCCTGATTTGCCCCCCCCCTCAAAAAGACAGCTTTCTCCCTACGACTCAGAACGTTCGCGTGCCAGCTGCCAGAAGGCATAAACACCGGGCCGTTGCAAGTTGCGTTTGCTGGTGCAGAGACCGACCTGGTACGATCCTAGCTGCGGTGCCTGATCCACGATGACGACATCATCGCGGAACGGGCTGCGATCGACGACCAGTTGCGGAACAATGCCAATGCCGCAACCCAAACGAACCATCGGGATGATCGCTTCGTTGCCGGTGACCTCGGAGGTGATATTTGGAGTGATGCGCTGCTCTTTCAGGCACTGGTTCAAACGACGTCGGGACAGACCGGTCTGCGGAAGCACCAGCGGAGCTTGGGTGAGATCAAGTTGCCCGTTGATGGTTGGGATGGCGGCAACTGCAAGATCGATCTCCCCACTCTGCAATCGCTCTACCGCCTGTTCGGCAGCCCCGGTGCGCAGTTCTAGCTGCACTTCAGGGTAAGCGCTGCGATAGGCTTCCAGCAGATGCGGCAGCAGACTGTAGACAGCGGTGATTGAAGCGTAGATCGACAGTGTTCCGGCAATCGCCTGCTCATTTTTCAGCGTCGTTTGAAAATTTTTCCACTCCTGGACCGTCTGCCGGGCATAATTGCGGAACTGCTCACCCGCAGAGGAAAGTCGGACGGTGCGATTGTCGCGCAGGAACAGCGGTTGCTCAACCTGCTCTTCCAGTCGTTGGATGGTTCGAGTCAGGGCCGAAGGACTCAGGTTACAGGCCTGACTGGCCTTTCCAAAGTGAAGGAGTTCAGCAACGGTAAGAAATATTTTCAGTTCACGAATATCCACTTTCTACCTTTCCCTCTCACTTATTGATGTTGCAGTTTACGCAACACAATATACACAACAAATCAATATACGCAATATTGTTTTTAAGTTATCTTGTCCAATCTAAAAAAGCCTATTATTCAACAACATTCAAATATAAAGGAGAAACATCATGGGTCAGAACTATTTCAATTCATTGTCGTTCAGTCGCAAACTGCAGGAACTGGGTAACTGTCGCTTCATGGACAGCGGCGAGTTCAACGGTGTTGACTACCTCAAGGGTAAAAAAATCGTTATCGTCGGTTGTGGCGCCCAGGGCCTGAATCAGGGCTTGAATATGCGCGACAGCGGCCTGGACATTTCCTACGCTTTGCGTAAGATCGAAATCGATGAGAAGCATATCTCTTGGGAAAACGCTACCCAGAACAACTTCGAGTTCGACACCATTGAGAATATGGTTCCCAAGGGCGATTTGGTTCTGAACCTGACTCCTGACAAGTATCACACCCCGATCGTTAACCATGTTATGCCGCTGATGAAAAAAGGCGCCTGCCTTTCTTACTCTCACGGTTTCAACATCGTTGAGGAAGGAATGCAGATCCGTGAAGACCTGACCGTCATCATGGTTGCCCCTAAGTCCCCAGGTTCCGAGGTTCGTGCCGAGTACCTGCGCGGCTTCGGTGTCCCGACCCTGATTGCTGTCCACACCGAGAACAATCCAAACGGTGATGGCCTGGAGATTGCCAAGGCTTACTGCTGCGGAACCGGTGGTGACCGCGCTGGCGTCCTGCTCTCCTCCTTCACCGCTGAAGTTAAATCCGACCTTATGGGTGAGCAGACCATTCTCTGTGGCGTTCTACAGACCGGCTCCATCCTCTTCTACAACAAGATGATTGAGTCTGGAATCGAGTCCGGCTATGCCTCCAAACTGATCCAGTACGGTTGGGAGACTGTTACCGAAGCCCTCAAGCATGGTGGTATCACCAACATGATGGACCGTCTCTCCAATCCGGCCAAGCTGGTTGCTTTCGACCTGGCTGAGGAATTGAAAGAGATCATGACTCCGCTGTTCCAAAAGCATATGGATGACGTTCTTTCTGGTGCTTTCTCCGAAACCATGATGAAAGACTGGGCTAACAACGATGCCGACCTGTTGCGCTGGCGCGAAGAGACCAACAACGAGCCTTTCGAAAAATCCCAAGCTCAAGAAGCCGCCATCCCTGAGCAGGAATACTTCGATAACGGCATCCTGATGGTTGCCCTGGTCAAAGCTGGTGTTGAGCTCGCTTTCGACACCATGGTGGAAGCTGGCATCAAAGAGGAGTCGGCCTACTACGAGTCGCTGCACGAGACTCCGCTGATCGCTAACGTTATCGCCAAGAAGAAGCTTTACGAGATGAACAAGGTTATCTCTGATACTGCCGAGTACGGTTGCTACCTGTTTGCCCATACCTGCGTACCATTGCTGACGGACTTCATGGCCAAGGTTGATACCCGCGTTATCGGCAAAGGCCTCGACCTGAAAGACAACGGCGTCGACAATCAGACCCTGGTAGCAGTCAATTCCGAGATCCGCAATACTCTGGTCGAAGAAGTGGGTGAGGAGCTACGTGAGGCTATGGAAGGAATGGAAGCTATTGTCTAGTAGACAATAGTTTTATAAGAAAAACAGAATGGGCAGGCACCTTATGGCGTCTGCCCGTTTTTAGTTTGCCTAGCAACCTGTCGGACTAACCATGAACTGGCTGCAAATCCGCTTGTTTGGTCCATATTTCAGCTCCTTTTTGACCAATAGCTACGGCTATTACTCTCAAAAGAGCCAAAATCTGTTCTCAAACGGTCAAATTTTCGCTTCAGCCCAGATAGTCCGACAGGCTGCTAGCGTAGCGGGCAACCCTTATCTGAAGAGATCGCCCTACTTGCGGACACACACCCGCTCAGAAATTTTGAGGGAATAATAGACAGGAGCCGTATACGAAGCCCGTACGTACGGTTCTGTGAGAGGAATGAGGTGGGCCAGGTTTGTTGCTCACCTCACCCTACTCGCTTGCTGTAACATGTAGCCCTCGCAATCTGATGATTTTCATCTATAATTCAACCATTGTGTTTTTCTTGAAGGGGGAAATGTCGTGAACGAAAATATAAAAGCATTCTTGAAGAAAGACTCCTCAGTCGGTGTTCTGCTGATGGGCGCCACTCTGCTGGCGATGATTTTTGCTAATACGCCTCTACACACCCTCTACGACTTCTTCCTCGAGACTCCCTTTGAGGTTCGTCTGGGACGTCACCTACATATCGCCAAACCCCTTCTGCTCTGGATCAACGATGGCCTGATGGCTGTTTTCTTCCTCCTGATCGGTCTTGAGGTCAAACGTGAAGTTCTGGTGGGGCAACTCTCCAGTCGCTCTCAGATAATTCTCCCTGGAATAGCCGCCCTTGGTGGTATGCTTGTTCCGGCACTCGTTTATGTTCTGATCAACCTGGGAGATTCGACTGCGCTCAACGGCTGGGCGATTCCGGCCGCTACTGATATCGCTTTTGCTCTTGGTATCCTGGCTCTGCTCGGAGATCGGGTGCCTTCTTCGCTGAAGATCTTCCTGCTCGCTCTGGCGATCATGGATGACCTGGGTGCCATTGTCATCATCGCTATCTTTTACTCGGGGGACCTCTCCGTTACCATGCTGGTCCTTTCCTCCATCTGCCTGGTGACCCTTGTTATTTTAAATCGTCTGCGAGTTGTAAGTCTCGCTCCTTACCTCTGGGTCGGGGCTTTTCTCTGGATCTTTGTGCTCAAATCAGGTGTTCACGCAACCCTTGCGGGAGTCGCCTTGGCTTTTGCCATCCCTCTATATAAGAAAGACAAACCAGAGGAATCTCCTCTAGAAGATCTTGAACACTCCCTGGCACCATGGGTCAGTTTTTTTATCCTTCCTGTCTTCGCTTTTGCCAACGCCGGAATCTCCCTCTCCGGAATGGGTATCTCTGATCTTTTTCATCCTGTTCCATTAGGCATTATGCTGGGGCTGATTGTCGGCAAGTTGGTCGGTGTCTATGGTTTCTCAATAGCAGCCATAAAGATGGGCTTTGCCAAGCTTCCGGAAGGGGCTGCAAATCAACACCTCCTTGGGGTCGCAGCCCTATGCGGAATTGGTTTTACCATGAGTCTTTTTGTCGGTGGACTGGCGTTTGAACATACCGGTGGAGATGCGGTGGTCTATCTGTCGACACATCGACTAGGCATTCTCACCGGTTCTCTTCTGGCAGGTCTTGCCGGGTACTTTATCCTCTCCAGGCCAGTAAGAAAAGCGATGGTCTCAGAGGTTGAAAAGGTCGTTGATAAAGAACCTCCGACAGCCCAGTTGTAAGGCTGCTTTGCCGTCGTAGTTTGTGCGCATCTTGACTTTTCGAACGCTCGGTGCTAAAAGCGCAAACCTAGCAACCTGTCGGACTAACCATGAACTGGCTGCAAATCTGCCTGTTTGGTCCATATCTCAGCTCCTTTTCGACCAATAGCTACGGCTATTACTCTCAAAAGAGCCAAAATCTGTTCTCAAACAGTCAAGTGATGTTGTCCACGCTTTGCCTGTTCTGGCCTATCTGAAAAGTGTAGATCCAGATATGCAGATTGATTGGCTGGTTGAGCAGTCTTTCTCCCCGTTTCTTGATGATCATCCACTGATAGACAACCTTTATCGAATCGACACCAGGGCCTGGCGCAAGTCTGGAGTGAAGGCCTCTCTTCAGGGAGGACTATCGATCATCAGGGACGTTCGTAAGAGTCGCTACGATTGTGTACTCGACCTACAGGGGAATGCCAAAAGTGCCATGTTTACACTCTCCTCGGGAGCGCCGCTGCGCTTTGGTTTTGACCGGGGAGGCGTCAGGGAAAGTCTTAACTTGCTGGCGACCAACCGTAAGGTCCCGCTCAGCGCGACTGACTATCACGTGACTGATCGATCACTCGCAATCGCCAGGACGGCTTTTCCTGACGGCACTGAAATAATAAATGCTGGGCCACTTCCGGTTAACGCTGATGCTGCCATGCAGGTGGCTCAAAAGCTGAAAGCGGAAAACTTTTCTGGTTCACCGTTGGTTGTTCTGCATTATGGGACAACCTGGGTGACCAAACACTGGCCGTTGGCCTCATGGCAAGCTTTGGCAAACAAGCTGATCGATGAGCTTGGAATCAGGCCTGTCCTGACCTGGGGCAATGACCAGGAACTTTCTGCAGTGCAGAGTATTCAAAAGGCTTGCAACAACCGGGCTCTTGTCTGGCCACGGGGTAGCCTGAAAGACTTGACTGCATTATTGGCCAGGGCTGACCTGGTCGTTGGCAGTGATACCGGGCCGATTCATATTGCGGCTGCGGTCGGCACTTCGACGGTGTCGATCTTTCGAGTGACTGACCCCAAGCGCAATGCACCGCGAGGCAGCAATCACAGCCATGTCTCAACAGCGATGGATTGTTATGCGTGTCTTCGTAAAACGTGTGAGCTTGATACAGAGTGTGGTTTAAGTATCCCGGTCGAAACCGTCTTCGGAATGATTAAAACTCATCTCTCATGACTGCCGCATTGACTTCTCACTGAGGATTGCGAATTCGAGGTCATCGCTGACCGGCCTTCTGAAACAAAGTCTTTCGCCCGGATGACCTTGACTTTTGTCGTTTTCGATGTTAAAAGCGCGAGGCTTAATTAACTCACTAATCTCTATTGGAGGATATTATGGAACGCACATTCGCAATCATCAAGCCCGATGCATTCGCTGCCGGTAACGCTGGCAAAATTCTCGCCCGTATCTATGCAGAAGGTTTCAAGGTCGTTGGCATCAAGAAGCTCTACATGAGCAAGGTCGAAGCTGAAGGCTTCTACTATGTTCACAATGAACGTCCTTTCTTCGGCGAGTTGACCGACTTTATGAGCAGTGGCCCCTGTGTTGTCATGACTCTTGAAGCTGAAGGCGCGATCCTTAAATGGCGTGATCTGATGGGTGCAACTAACCCGGCTGAAGCTGCAGAAGGCACAATGCGCAAGGAGTTCGGTACCAGCATTGGCGAGAATGCAACTCATGGTTCCGATGCCCCTGAAACCGCAGCTTTCGAAATCCCTTATTTCTTCTCGGGCCTGGAGCTTCTTTAAGCTCTGCCAACGAGGAAAGACTTGAGTCACCTGGAGCCCTTCGGTACAATCCGAGGGGCTTCGTTTTTTTTGCCGTCAAGTATTGAGGCGTCTCTTGAGACCCTTGTCTAACCCCTTTTTTCACTATAAATTATGTTGAACAGGTTGTACTCCTTGAATGAAATGTCAGAAAATAATCAACGTGTTGATCTTAAAGACTTGAGCCCTGACGCGCTTGTCGATTTTTTGTCAGGAATGGGTAAGGAAAAGTTCCGGGCCGTGCAGATCTTGCGTTGGATTTATCAGCGCAATGTTACAGACTTCTCTGCGATGACCGACCTGGCGAAAGATTTCCGTGAGGACCTTGCCCGCCGTGCGACTATTTCGACCTTCTCCGAGGAGGCTGTTGAGGTCAGCAAGGATGGCACCCGGAAGTTTCTTTTTCGTCTAGATGATGGCAAGAGCGTGGAAACCGTCCTGATCCCTATGGAAGGTGGCCGCAACACCTTGTGTATCTCCACACAGGTTGGCTGTGCCATGCAGTGCTCTTTTTGCCTCACCGGGACTTTTGGCCTGGAGAGAAACTTGAGCGCCGGCGAAATTGTCAACCAGGTGTGTGCTGTCCGTAAAAACTTCCCTGTCAACAATATTGTCTTGATGGGGATGGGAGAGCCGCTTCATAACCTGGACAATGTCGTCACGGCACTGGAAATCCTTTACGCCCCGACTGGCTTTGATTACGGTACCCGCAGGATAACGCTCTCTACCTGCGGACTGGTTCCGGAAATGCTTGAACTTGGTCGTCGTATCAAGGTTGGTCTCGCCGTCTCTCTTAATGCGACGACGGACGAAGTCCGAGATGAGTTGATGCCGGTCAATCGACGCTATCCGTTAGCGGAGCTGATGAAGGCCTGTCGTCAATTCCCGTTGCCGCCCCATCAACGGATTACTTTTGAATATATCCTGATCCGTGGAGTCAACGACAGCCAGGAGGATGCCAGGCGTCTGGTCAAGTTGCTTCATGGGATCAAGGGCAAAGTGAACCTGATCCCATTCAATGAACATGCTGGCTCAGAATTTAAAGCACCTGATGAGCAGGCGATTCGCAGCTTCCAAACCTATCTTCTGGATCGACAAATTGTCGCTATTCGCAGGGCAGGCAAGGGACAGGATATTTCGGCCGCTTGTGGCCAGCTCAAAGGGAAGCTTGAAGGACAGCCGTAAGCGATAAGCTTTAAGCTGTAAGAAAAAACTCAAGGTCGTTGACCGGGTTGTCTTTATACAATCATACAGCTTACAGCTTGAATTAACTTTGGAGGATAGAAGCATGAGTCAGATGACGGTTGGCGTAATCGGAGGCAGCGGCCTTTACGAAATCGAAGGGCTTACGAATATCGAAGAGGTCGTCCTTGAGACTCCTTTTGGTGAGCCGAGCGATGCCTTTATCACCGGTATGCTCGGTGATGTGAAGATGGTCTTCTTGCCACGGCACGGGCGCGGACATCGGTTCCTGCCTTCGGAAGTACCTTATCGAGCCAATATTTATGGCATGAAAAAACTCGGAGTGCAGAGGATTATCTCTGTCTCTGCCGTTGGCAGCATGAAAGAAGAGATCGTGCCTGGTCACATCGTGATCCCGGATCAATTCTTCGACCGGACCCAGGGCAAACGTGCATCAACCTTTTTCGGTAAGGGTGTCACCGGGCACGTTCAGTTTGCCGACCCGGTCTGCTCTGAGTTATGCGACGTGCTGGTTGAAGCTGGGCAGCGTGCCGGCGCGACGGTGCATAAGGGTGGCACTTACATCTGTATCGAAGGGCCCAACTTCTCTACGCGTGCCGAGTCTAAAATTTACCGTTCCTGGGGCGTCGATATTATCGGCATGACCAATATCCCTGAGGCACGGCTGGCACGTGAGGCTGAGATTTGTTACGGCACGGTCGCCCTGGCAACGGATTACGACTGCTGGTACGAAGGTCACGATGATGTGACTGTCGAGGCCGTTCTGGCCATTATTAAGCAGAACGTTGCCATGGCACGTAATATCATTAAAGAAGCCGTTTCTGCCCTCGCGTCTGATGCCGGCTGTTCCTGCGGAGACTCACTGCAGTTCGCTATTATGACTGATCCGTCAACGATCCCGGAACAGACCCGCAAGGATCTTGACTTGCTCCTCGGCAAATATCTTGACTAGAGTCGATGACGAGCGTTGCTAAAAGTTGTTAGATTTGCTTAAATGATAAATTACTGTTATTTCAGACAAAATGATCATAAAGGGCTCTCATGGATATTCTAGTTATAGGTTCCGTTGCTTTTGATAGTGTTGAAACCCCTTTTGGCCGTGGTGATGACGTCCTTGGCGGCTCAGCGACTTATTTCTCCACCTCTGCTAGTTTCTTCACAGGTGTTCAGCTGGTTGCGGTTGTTGGTGATGACTTCCCGGAAGAGCCTAAAGAATTCCTCAGCTCTAGAGGTGTTGATCTTGCCGGGCTGCAGACCCAGCCAGGTGAAACTTTCCGTTGGAAGGGCCGTTACGGTTATGACCTGAACGAGGCTCAAACGCTGGAGACCCACCTTAACGTATTCGAAACATTTCACCCGCAATTGCCGGAATCCTATCGCAAGGCTGAATACGTCTTTCTCGCCAATATTGATCCTGAATTGCAGCTTGAAGTTCTGAACCAGGTTGAGCGTCCCAAGCTGATTGCCTGTGACACTATGAACTTCTGGATAGAAGGGAAACGAGACGCGCTGGTCCGTACTCTCGGTCATGTTGATATCCTGGTGATCAATGAAGCTGAAGTTCGCCAACTGGCTGATGAAGCCAACCTGGTCAAGGCGTCCCGTGCGGTATTGGCGATGGGGCCGAAAACTCTGGTTGTCAAACGTGGTGAGTATGGCGTTCTGGTTTTTACCGAACACTCGATTTTTTCTGCGCCGGCGTATCCACTCGAAGAGGTGTTTGACCCGACCGGAGCAGGTGATACCTTTGCTGGCGGTTTTATGGGCTATTTGGCCGCAACCAATAATCTCTCCGATGAAACGATTCGTAAGGCAACGGTTTTTGGCAGTGTTATGGCTTCTTTTACCGTTGAAGATTTCAGCTTGAACCGATTGCGTAAGTTGAGTTGGTCAGAGGTCGAGGAGCGCTTTCGTCGTTTCCAGACCCTGACCGCCTTTGAAGGTTTGTAAAGACCGGAATGTGCGTGACGGCGTAATACCTGAACAACTGAACAGGCCTATCCTTAAAGGCTCGTTCCAAGTGCGCTCTTGTGATCCTGGCTCAGTTAGAGGACTCAGGGCGAAGGCAGGAGGTTTAGATGTTTACATGGGATGAAGCGACTCAATCGATCAACCTTCCCGCCAGTAAAGTTGTTGCTCTCTTTCGGTCCATGCGTGAGGTGCAGCTGGCGTTGCCGGGTGTCCCGGCACAACAAGCCAGCGCCTACCTCTGTCAATATCAGGCTGAGGCGGGTGTTGGTACGGTTGCTGTATTTCATCTACACAAAAGTCGCTTACTGGCCTTCTACCTCAGCGATCCGCAGTTTGTTCCAGAACAGGATATAAATAATCTGTTGGATCAGGGTCTGAACATGGTTGAGTCGATGGGTTTTCTGATGACTGATCAGGATCTCCACCTGCTTGATGAGGCTGATCAGGAAATGCTCTGGGCCTCCTTGCCCCTTAAGGCCGGTTTGTCACAGGAAGAGGCAGTTGCCCCGGCTGCAACTCCTCAGAAACAGGCCGCACCGCGACCTGTCGAGCCAGCCAAGCCAGCCAAGCCAGCTCCTTCTGAAAAAAATGCGTCCTCGGCCAACCCAAGTAGCAATAATTTGGAGGTTAAGAAGGCTTCTGCCCAAAGTGTGAATGTTACCCCGCAAGTTGCTCCGGAACCGGAATCCACTGAGAATGTGGATGACCTCCTGGCCGCAGTCGAGGCAATGCGTGCCAAGCGGCCAGGTCTGCGTGCGCGCAAGACGCCGCCGTCGCCAGAAGAGATGAATCGCCGACGGCTCAAGTTAAGAGAAACCGTGGGTCGTATCCTTGCCTCACTCTAGAGGTCTTG
This sequence comes from Desulfuromonadales bacterium, assembly GCA_012974435.1. GTDB lineage: Bacteria > Desulfobacterota > Desulfuromonadia > Desulfuromonadales > BM103 > M0040. The sequence goes on from JAAXQF010000081.1 coordinate 32,035, forward strand.
TTTGAGAGGTTTATGCTATGCAATCCCGTCTGATTTGGTTTCTGTTACTCTTTGTTGCTGCTTCTCTGGCTGCCTGTGTCCCGGTAGAAGATAGGCCGGAGGTCGGTAAAAAGTCGGAATACCACTATATGCTCGGAGTCTCTTCACTGAACGAACAGAATCCGACCGGAGCCCTTAAAGAATTTCTCGCGGCAGAAAAATACGATAAAAAAGATCCTGAGATTCAGGATGGCCTGGCTTGGGCTTACTGGCAGAAGCAGGCCCATGAGCTCGCGGAAAAACACTTTCTGAGAGCCATTGAGTTAAGCGACAACGAACCCAAGTATTACAACAACGTGGCCTCACTTTATCTTTCGATGAAACGCTACGATGATGCCATTAGCGCCTTTCGTAAAGCTGCGGATAATCTACTCTTCGACCGCCCTGAGGTGGCGTGGACCGGAATCGGCATGGCCAACTACGAGAAGCAGGATTATGCGGCTGCTCAACGTGCTTATCTCAAAGCGCTCGAGCTCAATACTCGCTATTATCCCGCGTCATATCGTTTAGGCGAGCTCTATTACAACCAGGATCGTCCTGCTGAAGCCCTCGATATGTTCACCCGTACAGTAGAGTTGGCTCCAGGATACACCGATGCTCATTACTGGCAGGGCCTGCTTTACATGAAGTTGAAGGAAGCCGATAATGCCAGGAAGTCTTTCCGTGAGGTGCTTCGTCTGGATCCCCAGAGTGATTCAGCTCGATTAGCCACCAAATACTTGAAAATAATCGACGAATGATGGCAACCTCTGCACAAAACCTGGGTAGGGAACTGCAGTCTAAACGCGAACAGCTTGGTTATTCTCTCAAGGATGTCGCAGAGCATACCCGTATTCGAAAAGTTTACCTGGAAAGTATGGAACAGGGCCAGTTCGAGGCACTTCCGGGACAAGCCTATGTCACCGGTTTTGTCCGGGTTTATGCCCGCCACCTCGGTCTTGACAGCGATGAACTTTTGGCCCGCCTGAATGCCCCCCAGGAAACCGATAAGGCTCAACCAGCAGATTCCAACACAGAAGGCAAAGCTCCTGATACGCCAGAAACTCAACCTCAATCGGGTCGTGGCTGGGGTGCCTTTGTTCTGGGCTTTGTTGTTGTCCTTGCTCTTGGCTCTCTGCTCTATTTTATTCCTATCTCTTTTGACTCCGGGCCCCCTACCGAAGGTTCTGCTAAAGACGTCGTCAAGACCAAGGAAACGTCTCTGCCGCAACAGGCTGAAGTGGTCACAGTTACAGAGGTTGTTGCAGAAGAAACTCCTGCACCAGTCTCCTTGCCGACAGTCCCGCCTGAAGGTTCTATTCTCAGAATGCTTGCTTTGACTGAAAGCTCGCTTATAATTCACTTGGATGGTCACGAACCGCGCGAATATATATTGAAGGCTGGCTTGGAGCAGAGTTGGGATGTCAAGAAGTCGGTTCGAGTTAAGCTTGCCCAACCTGGTGCTGCTCAATTCTGGCTCGGTCGCCAGGAACTGAACCTGGGAGAACTGGACGATTTTTATCTAAGCACTGCCCCTGGAGAGTAACTCCTCAATGATCCTTACTTGTCCTTCATGCCAGGCACGTTACCGCATCGACCCGACGACTTCCAAAGCAAAGGTTGCCAAGGTAAAATGTCCTGGTTGCGGGCACCTTTTTGAAGTATCCCTTGTTGAAGAAACTCCTCTGCAAAACGAACCCTCTTCACCGGTGCGACCTGTTGTCCTGATTGTTGATGATGCTCGCTTTTTCCGTGAGATGATTAAGGATATTCTTTCTGAACTTCCTGTGGAACTTGATGATGCGGCAGACGGTAATGAAGCCTGGCAGAAAATCACTGGTTCTAAGCCTCAGCTGGTATTGCTCGATCTAAACATCCCCGGTAAGAACGGCAAGGAGATTCTGCAATCCTTGCAGCAGAACGCACAACTCGATTCGGTTAAAGTCCTCGCAATGAGTGGCGTTGAGCGTGGAGAAGAAACCGCCTCCGAGGTCCGACTCATCGGTGCCGTAGATTTTATCAGTAAATCCTTTAAACCCCGTGAATTGCAAAAACGTGTCCGCGACCTCTTGGCCCTTTAGCCCCGGAGATCCCGGTGCCCGCCTCGGTGAAGAAGTACGTCGACAGACCAAGGTCGATAACTTCGACTTAGCTGTCGTGCTTGGCTCGGGCTGGAATGAGGCCGCCACGTTGGGCGAGACTCTCGGTGTTTTTGACTATTCTGACTGGCCTTGTTTCCCCTGTGGACAAATTGCCGGGCACGCAGGCCAGTTGATTGCTGTTCGATACTCATCCTGGAATATCCTGTTTTTCTCCGGCCGCTTTCATTGCTATCAAGGTTTGAGTGCATTTGAGGCCTCTTTCCCGGTAAGGCTTGCTTCGTCTCTTGGTTGCCCTCGCATTCTTCTGACTTGTGCCACAGGAGGGATCAATCCGGCCTATCGTCCCGGTGATTTCATGCTGGTCGAGGACCATCTGAACCTGCTTGGCGACAATCCCCTGCGCGGGCTTTCCGGAAACACTTTTGTCGATATGGTTGATGCTTATCAGTCAGACGTTTACGCGAAGCTTCTGGAAGGTGACTGCAGCAAGATGACGCTTCATCGTGGTGCCTTGGCGGCTATGTCCGGACCCTCCTATGAAACACCTGCAGAGGTTCGTTTCCTCTCTGCCACGGGTGCTGATGTAGTCTCTATGTCTACGGTCCCCGAAGTCATTATGGCTCGCTATCTTGGCCTCCAGGTTGCCGCCGTCGCCTTTATCAGTAATGTTGCCGCAGGCTTATCCAGCGTTGCCTTATCTCATGAGGACGTCCTCGACTGTGGTGTTGAACACTCTTTCCTTTTTCCTCTTCTGATTCGTAACTTTGTTGATGCCTGGCAAACTGTTCCTGACCGAAGATAAAATTGTAACAACTCCTTCCTATTTCTGTAACCTACTGAAATAAGGCGATATTCTTTTCCTTTTTTCATTTGCCCTATGCTTGACAGGGTGATGCCTCATGTTAGACTTTTCACAAATCATTCAAGCGTAGAGGTCATTTTGGGAGAAGCTATAAAACGTATTCTGATCGTTGATGATGAAGAAAATACCCGGATCGGTTTGTCCAAGCTATTGGCCCAGGAAGGGTTTGAAGTAGACAGTGCTGCGGACGGCAACGAGGCCCTTGATTATATGGGGCAACAGAAGGTTAATCTGGTTATCAGCGATATCAATATGCCGGAGATGGATGGCTTGGTGTTTCTGCGGGAGATCAGCCGTAAGTTCCCGAGTACCAGTGTCATAATGATCACGGCTTACGGTGGTGTTGAATCGTATCTCGAAGCGATGAACTTAGGCGCTTATGAATATCTACATAAGCCGGTGCGACTCGATGAGTTGCGTTCGGTATTGAAAAAGATTTTCGATGGTGGGTCAATAGCACGGGTGTCCTGAAACCGTTAGGAGGTTACCATGCATTTCAAAGCCATTCTTTTTGCCACCGATTTCTCAGAAGGTTCCGACTTTGCTTTCCAATCGGCTCTATCCCTGGCACGTAAGTTCGACAGTAAATTGATTGTTGTGCACATTATCAATGAGCCTGTCGATCTGCGTGGCTTTTATGTCCCGCATATCTCGTTTGACAAGCTGGAGGAAGAGATTGAGCAGGGCGCTGAAAAGCTGATGGAGAAATTCTGTCGCACTCATATGGGTGATTTCACTCATTTCGAATCTTTTGTTTTCCCCGGTATTCCTTACGATGAAATTATCAAGAAGGCTGTTGAGTTCAGTGCCGATCTGATCGTACTTGGGACGCACGGTCGCACTGGCCTTGATCATGTCCTGTTTGGCAGCACTGCGGAGAAGGTTGTTAGAAAATCTCCGGTTCCGGTAATGACTATACGTATAAAGGAGTAAGTCTTCAGAATTCCAAGTTGTTGGAAGAAGGCAGCGGAATCGCTGCCTTCGGATGGTTGACAAACCCATTTGTGCCATGTGGGTTTGTTTTTTTGTGTGGGTACACGGGCTATTTGGATTCTTCGTAGACTGAGGGCAACAGATTAACAATCTGTTGCCCTCAGTCTACGGAAAGAATTCCATGAGTATCAATATGCCCACACACAAAAAAACACATGCCATAAGTGTGGCTGGTCAACCATAAGAAACGGTCGACGTTTAAAGATAACGTCGACCGCTTGTTCTTCTGCTGAGTAACTTTTTGCCTAATCCTCTTTACCAGAGTCCTTCTCGACTGCTTTCTTGCGAGGGGCTCTGGTACGTTTTGGCTTGGCGGGCTCTTCGGTAGGCTTTGCCGCGACCTCATCTTTAATAGCGATTTTACTAGTTGTCTTCTTAGCCGGAGCTTTCGCCTTGGCGGGAGCCTTTCTGGCGGTCTTTGTCTCCGCGGGTTTAGCTTCCTCTGATGCCTCTACAGCTTTCGACTCTTTTGCTTTTGGCTTGGCCGTGCTGGTTCGACGTGCTTTCGGCTTGGTCTTCTCTTCACTCGGGCTTTCTTTTGATGCAACGACCGTTGGTTCGCTCTTCTCTGTTGATGCAGCTTCCTTGACGGCCGGTTTTTTTCTCGTGCGCTTGGCAGGAGCTTTCTTGACGACCTCTTCGGTCGCTGCGGGAGCAATTTTTACTTCGGGCTTCTCGACGGTTGTCTCTGCTTCCGTTTCTTTGGTTTTCGCTCGACTGGGTCTGCGTCTGGCCGGCTTTTTAGGCTCAGCTTTCTTTTCGCTCTCAGCTTCTTTCTGAGTGCTCTCCGCTGCAGGGACCTCTGTCGCAACTTTGGTTGCTTCTGTTGGTGGATCAGTCTTTTTCGCCGTACGGCGAGGACGTCTCGGTTTTGGGTTGGTCTCGGCCTCTGGTTTTTCTTCTACGGCTGCTTCTGCCTGAGGTTCTGACGTTGTGGTCGTTGTCGCTGACTGGTCCTTGTCTGTTGTTGTAGAGGGTTCTCCCGTTTTGACTTCGTCCGTTGCCGCTTTTGGTTTGCGACGGCCCCGCCGACGCTTTGGCTTGGCTTCCTGTGCGTCTTGATCTACTGCTGCAGTCTCCGCAGGCGTTTCCTCTACGGATGTTTCGGCGACAGCTACTTCTTCTGTTGCCGCATCTTCAGACACTTTTTTGCTTCGTGAACGTCTTGGCCTTTGAGGTCTCTTCGCCGTTGTCGCATCATCAGACTTTTCTTCTGCTGCCACAGTTGCGGTGTCAGTTGAGTCAGTTGCAGCGTCTTCCGCTGTTGGCTCATCAGTATCGCTAGTGTTCTGCTCTGCTTCAGCAGTTGTCGCTCCTGAAGGCTTGCGGCGCCTCCTGCGACGGCGTTTTTTGGGTTGATCTGTTCCCGCCTCAGCTGTCTCAGTCGTCTCCGGTTGAGTGGTCTCGTCTTTGTCTTGCTTGCTTTCCTCTTCTGTAACTAGAGGCACAGAACCAGCTTCAACGAATTCCTGTTGGGTCGACTTGCTCTTTTCCTTTTTCTGGATTTCGATATCAACCTGGTCAGACAGAAAATCACGGTTACCGTGAATATGGATCTGAAGTTGGTAGCGCCGCTCCATCTCGACGAGATCTTCACGGTTGTTGTTCAGCAGGTAGGCGGCAACTTCTAACGGCAACTGGGCATCGACCCGACTGACTTGGCCTTTGGCCGCGCTGGCGTGAATTTTACGCAACAGGGCAACCGCCTGGGTTTCAGGACTCTTCAAATGTCCGGAGCCGTTACAGTGTGGGCAGGGCAGGTAGGAGCCTTCTGTCAGGGCGGCTTTAATCCTTTGCCGGCTCATTTCCAATAAACCGAATTTACTGATGCGACCAACGCTAACCCGGGCCTTGTCGTTTTCCAGTGATTGCTTGACTTGATTTTCGACCGCGCGATTATTCTTGCGGTCACGCATGTCGATGAAGTCTATGACGATCAGACCACCAAGGTCGCGCAGACGCAGCTGCCTGCCAACTTCTGTCGCCGCCTCCAGATTGGTCTTGGTCGCCGTGTCTTCAACGCCACGCTCGGAAGCCATTTTGCCACTGTTGACGTCAATGGCGACGAGGGCTTCAGTGGGGTCGATGACAATCGAGCCGCCAGAGGGCAGGGCGACTTTGTTGCGACTCAGGGTCTCGATCTGGTCTTCAATCTGGTAGCGGGAAAAGATCGGCCGGCGTTCCTGGTGAAGTTTGACCAGTTTGACGTGGTCGGGCATGACCATCTGGAAAAAGTCTTTGGCTTCCTTGAAAACCTGCGCATCGTCGATCAGCACTTCATCCATCTCCGTGGTGAAGTAATCACGAATCGAACGGATCATCAGGTTGGATTCTTTGTATATGAGGGCAGGGGCCTTGGATTTCTGCTCAAGCTCTTTGATGCTCTCAAAGAGTCGAATCAGATAGCGATAATCCCGTTCCAACTCTTCGCGAGTCTGGTCAAGAGCTGCCGTGCGCACGATATAACCGACTCCCTCGGCAAGGTCGAGAGAGCTCATGGCTTTCTTCAGCTCTTTACGCTGTGCGTCGCTTTCGGCCTTGCGGGAAACGCCCCGTGTCTGGCTGCCGGGCATAAGAACCATGTAGCGTCCGGCGAGGGAGAGGTAAGTGGTCAGAGCTGCACCCTTGGTGCCGCGCTCTTCCTTGGTGATCTGGACCAGGATCTCCTGGCCGCGAGATAACAGCTCATTGATGCGCGGCCTGCGGCCATCTTCGGCAGGAGAATAGTCAGGTTTGACCGTGGTGTAATTGATTTCATCGATTTGCAGGAAGCCGAGGCGATCTGCGCCATAATCAACAAAAGCGGCCTGCAGACCGGTTTCAACCCGGACCACAACCGCTTTATAGATATTCCCCTTGGAAGGTTCGCGACCGGCAACCTCGATATCAAGCTCAGTGAGGATACCATCTTCTACGATAGCCACCCGGTTTTCTTCGGGATGGGTGGCGTTAACCATCATTTTCTTAGACATGTAATTCTTCCCGGTTGCCGCATGCGACAACCTTAATCTGTTGGGGGCATAAACCCTGTTTCGAGATGGTTGGCTCAACCGGAACTGGGAGCGCGCTCAATAACAGGGTAAATACCAAAACTGTTTATCTGTAGGACCTGTATCTCAGTCCTTAAGATCAAAAAAACCTTTTAAAAAAGGTAGATACGGGCGAACTATAACAAATTAAATGAAAATTGCACGTAAATAATGGAATGCGACGTATCTGTATCGTTTGTGTTGAATGCAAATTGGTCTTTAAAGATGTTGTTTTTGGTTACGTTTCAGATAAGGCATCACACCGGCAGGACGAGATCCGCCGGTGTTGTCAGTTGTTTCCTCTTTGAGCAAATGAACTTTTTACAGATAAATCTGACTCCCTGAACAATCTCCTACCCAAGTTGACTGTCAATCAAATCAAAATCAAGCTCCTGCTCAGCCAGACTCTTAACCAGGCTGATTTTCTCATGATCATCAGCAGTGATCTTGGAGACATCGCGGGTCACGGTTTGAAAAACAGTTGATGTGAGTTGCTCGGTGCGCATGAAGGGTAACTGACTGTCATCGAGAACCTGCTGGGTCAATTTGGCAATGGGGTTGGCTCCGGAAATCAGTACTCCGGAAAGTTTTTCAGAATATTCTGGAATATGATGCAGGGTGCCGAGCATGACCAGAAGTTCATTACGACTGCTGTTCACCAGGAGCAATGTTGAATTTTTGAGAATCTCGACGACCTTCTCCGTCGATGCTGCCGCAAGCTGTATGTGTTTGATGATCTGCCTTGCCTGCTCCTGGCTTGCGCGCAGAGGTACCTCAAATAGTTTGGCAACGTGCTGCAAGGTGGGGCCAGCAAGTATCGGCGAGTAGTTGAAGCCACCGTGGACAATAAAATTTTCGTGGGCAAAGGCTTTGCCCATGTATTCGAGGGTTCTTGCCCGTTTCTCAGCGATCAGCTTGTTCGGCATGACGATGCGGACTTCTGCTCCCTCCATTTTGTACAGTGCCAGGTTCATGCTGACATCATCTATGGCGTGGCCGATTCCGCCGCCGCTGACAACCAGGACCGGAGCATCGAGCAGGCGGGCAACACGGGCGTTACTTAAACCGAGAACCGAGCCGACACCACTATGACCGGCCCCTTCGATGATCAGAAAGTCACAGCTTTCTTCGAGTTCTTTACAGGCTTTGATCAGCTGCTGTTCAAGCTGCTCACGGGTGACAATGCCATCGATGACTTTGCGCGTGTCTCCAGGCTGCACCACTACGGGTGACATCAGGCGGATGTCGTCTTCAAGCCCAAAGACTTTGGCTACCAGAGCGGCATCTTTATCGACCCAGAAATCCTTGTAGGGGGAAGGCTTGGGTCCGACTGGCTTGATAAAGCCGACCCGACGGTATTTTTTGAGTGCCAGGTGGAGCAGTGAGAGGCTGGTGGTGGTTTTGCCACAGTCCTGGCCGGTTGCAGCTATAAAGACTTTACGTGCCATTGAGGCCTCCTGAAAGAACTGCAACAGCTCTTTAGTGGTGGGTGAGAAACGCTCATTCATTCTGCTAATGTTCGTCGTCCCTGTCAACGATGAAGATGATAATTCTCGAGAGCATACAGGTGTGCTATAACAGGCGCCATGTTACAGCTAAAAGATGTTGTCAAGCAGTTTGCAGACCAGGTTGTGCTGCGCCATGTTGACTGGCATGTTCGTCCCACTGACCGTATCGGGCTTTGTGGTGAAAATGGTGCCGGTAAGACCACTTTGCTACGTCTGCTGTTCGGGCAGTCGGATGTTGATGCCGGCAAGGTGCAGTTGGCCCGTGGTACCACTATCGGGTATCTGCCGCAGGAAGGCCTCGAGCATAGTGGTCGTGACCTCTTTACCGAGGTGCGCTCAGCTCTTGAGGAGTTGCTCGCGGTTGAAGCCGAGCTGAAACAGCTCGAGGGACAGATAAGTCGTGAGGCTGAAGAGTCTGACCTTGATCGTTATTCCGAGTTGCAGGAGATTTTTCGACAACGCGGCGGTTACACCATGGAAGCCGAAATCGGCAGGGTGCTCAAGGGTCTGGGTTTCGCCGAAGAAGATTGGGGTAAACCGTGCGAGCAATTTTCCGGCGGCTGGCAGATGCGTATCGCACTGGCCAAGCTATTGCTGCAGAAGCCCAACCTGCTTCTGCTTGATGAGCCGACCAACCACCTTGATCTGCCTGCACGTGATTGGCTAGAAGGGTATCTGTCGGCCTACCCCTACGCAGTGATCCTGGTTTCCCACGATCGGTTTTTCCTTGACCAGGTCGTCTCCCGGATCGTCGAAATCTGGCACGGTAAGCTCACAGATTATCCTGGTAACTATTCCCGCTACCTGGCTGCCAGAGACGAACGTGTTGCCGCTTTACGTGAAACCAAGAGACGCCAGGATGAAGAGGTCGCCCGCCTCGAGTCGTTCATTAACAAGTTTCGTTATAACGCCAACAAGGCGGCCCTGGTACAGAGCCGCGTCAAGATGTTGGAAAAAATCGAGCGCATTGAACTTCCGCCAGAGCGTAAAAAAATCGGTTTCTCCTTCCCTGCGCCACCGAAAAGCGGGCAGCTTTCTATTGGTCTCTCCGGCGTCGCACACGGTTACGAAAACAAGACCGTTGTTGAGGATGTTGACCTCTCTGTTGCTCGCGGCGAGCGTATCGCTCTGGTTGGGGCTAACGGTGCCGGCAAGTCAACCTTGATGAGGTTGCTGGCAGGGGTTGAGGCCCCGTTGCAAGGCGAGCGTGAGGAAGGTCATAACATGGTTATGGCTTACTTTGCCCAGGATCAGGCGCGCACTCTCGACGCAAAACTGACTGTGCTGGAGCAAATTACCAAAGCAGCCCCTTTCGACATGGTGCCGAAGGTGCGTAACCTGCTCGGCGCGTTTCTTTTTCATGGTGACGATGTTCACAAGCGGGTTTCTGTCCTCTCCGGTGGAGAGCGTAACCGGCTGGCACTGGCGATCCTGCTTCTTGAGCCGGCCAACCTGCTGTTGCTGGACGAGCCGACCAACCACCTTGATCTGACCTCCAAAGAGGTCCTTCTGAATGCTCTGAAAGGGTATCAGGGGACCCTTGTGTTTGTTTCCCACGACCGTTATTTTGTTGATGCGCTCGCTGGTCGGGTTGTTGAAGTTGCCGGTCAGCGTGCCACGTCCTACCTCGGGAATTACGAGGACTTTCTGCGCGTAAAAAGTGGTGAAGGTGATGGCAGCCACTCCTCTTTGCGGGTCGAGCAGACTGGTGCGAAGGGAACCTCTGCGCCGGTACAGAGCAAGACCTGCCGAGTGCTTTCGCACGAGGAGCGTAAGGCGACAAGGCGAGAAGAGCAGAAGCGGCAGAAAAAGTTGACTCAGGTTGAAGAGCGAATCGAGGTTCTTGAGCAGGAGCTCACTGAACTGACCACTGAAATGCAGGATCCTGCCATGGCGGTTGACCATGCCCGACTGAGCCCGCTCATCGAGAAACATTCACTTCTTCAAGAGGAGTTGGATGGCTGTATGGAACGCTGGGAGACCCTGCAGGAGGTTATCGCAGAAGGTGAAGTGTCGTGAAACGTCCTTTTGTGATCGCCGTTGCCAGCGAAAAAGGCGGGGTGGGAAAAACCACGATTGCCACTAACCTAGCGGTCTATCTCAAGGCTTTGCGCGAGGACTTGCCGGTTACCATTGCCTCTTTTGATAACCACTTCAGCGTTGACCAGATGTTTGCGCTCGGACCACACCCCGAGGGCAGCGTTGCCAACCTTATCGAAGGCTGCCCGGTTGAAGAGCTTGCTGTGCTTGGACAATACGGCGTGCAGTACGTCGCTTCATCACGGCGGCTGCAACCACCGAGTCATGATCCCGCATGGCTGCGACAGAGGGTGTCGGCTTCAAAGCTTGACGGTATTCTGATTCTCGATACAAGACCCATCCTTGATTGGTTCACTGAAGCCGCTCTGCTGTCTGCAGACCTGGTGCTGGTACCGGTCAAGGATCGCGCTGCTCTGATCAACGCCGGCTCTTTAAGGCAGATTATGGCCGATGCCGGCCGTGCAGAAAAACTCTGGTTGCTGCCAAGCCTGGTTGACACCCGCGCTCGTTTGAATGCCGAAGTGCGTGTTCATGAATTCCTGATCTACGGCGCCCGTGAACGAGACTATCAGGTTCTCGACATTTGCATCAGTAAAAGCCCCAAGGTCGAAGGGCTTGCTTCCGGCTTCTCCAGTCGTATTCGGCCCGTCCTCACTCACGCCCGGAATACTTCGGTTCACGGTCAGTTTAAAAAGCTGGCAGAATTTGTCTTGTCAAACTCTGCTGCCGAAATCTTTGAAAACAGAAGTCGCAGTGATGGTGAAGATGGCCTGGAAGGGCTGCCCGTCGCACGACGACGCAAGCTTATCCTTGAGTGCCCTTTGTGTTGTCAACAGTCCCTGCATGCTGACGGTCATTTCTTCTTTGATTTGAGCAGTCGTCGGCGAGGCTTTATCCATCCTGATTGTTGCGACAAGCTTTTTGCCGAGCTCGAGTTGTACGTATCGACACCGGACGAGATGCTTGCTCTGACGATTGAAGGCCCGGGGCTGGTCGGCCCGGAGAGTCGCTTGACGGCCCACCTGTTTGATGCCGATGAAAGCCTTGTTGCCAGTGAAGAGCTAGATAGAGAGAAGAATCATCTCTCTGAAGGCTTGTCGATGATGATCGGTCGCCCCCTCGATGCCGCATACCGTGAACTTGTGTTGGTTAATCGCAAAGCCATCAGCCCTGCTGAACAACTGGGTGAAGATCTTTACCGGCGTTTCGCACTTCGTCGTCGCAAAATCGCCCGGGAGCTTCGTCTCGCCGGCTTGTTTTAAATACCTTTCTCAATATCATTTTCCACTAAACTCTGGCCTGCGGCCGTTCCCTCGGTCGCGCAACGTCCTTGACATGAAAGCTCAAATATTCTAAAAATTTGGATTCGAAAAGTAATGCTAATGAGAATGAGGCTTTGAGTTATGATTCTGTTGCCACGAGGCAATCCTGTTAAGGAAAATATCAATCCTGGTAAAGTAAATCTTGCGGATGCGTTGGGAAAGATGCGTCAGGGGAAATTTACCGGATACATGCGCTTTGATTTTCCTGAAGGGACCGGCGTCTTCATTTACCAGGAAGGCCGCCTCATCAGCTCACTCTTTGAGAATGAACGGGAACACCTGATCGCATATGATGGTATCTCCCGTACGTTCGACGAGTCTCTGAATGGCAACGGTAAGCTGAATATCTATCGACTGTCTACCGAGCTGGCACACAGTATTCATACCCTCCTGCATGGTGAGGTTCTGCACAAAGGGCAGGATCTCCAGTTGATCGATATTAAATCCTTGCTGATTCGTATGCGCGCAGAGAAACGCAGCGGATGCCTGCGTATTTATTCCAAAGAACATATTGCCCTGATCTTTTATCGTGATGGTAACCCCCTTGGTTTCTTCCATGATGGTTCGACGGACATTGAAACCACTGCAGACAGTTCCATGTCGGTTGCCAAAGAGCCCGGAGCTAAAGTTGATGTTCTGGTGACTCGTGGTGACGGAGAAAAAGCACTGGCAGACCTTATGGAAACGGCAGATATCACCGGTATGTGGGGTGCTGCTGTTGCCGAACGTCGACGTCAGCGAGAAGAGCAGGAGAATGCTGCAAGTAAAACTCTGGAGACAAAAGAGTCGGATCGTCGGCAGAAGACGCAGGAGCTTTTTCAAAGTTTTGGCATGGCGCATCTTGGCAAGATCGGCTCCTTGCTGGTCGATAAAGAGTTTGACAAACTGAAACTCAACGGTGGGCAGATTAGCGAATCTGCTCTTGATGACTTTTACGCCAAGCTGGGTAAATCGGCCAAACTGGTCGCAGGTCCCAGTAAGATCGATAAAATGCTGGAAGATATGAAAAAGGGTTTCAAAGGGCTCTCTTAAAGGGCCACGGTTCAGCTTCCGGCGGCTTTCGAGTCGCCGTTTTTTAATGGTTCAATCTATATCTCAGGGAGGCGTTCATGGAAATGTTTCAAGTTGTACTCGGAGTCTTCTGGCTTATTGCCGGTTGTGTTTCTTTCTATTTCAGTATCGGTAATGCTCGGGTCTGGACCAGCATCGCCGTTGGCTTCTTCCTGATTCTGATTGGTGAGATCATCCCGGGCGCCCTGCCGTTTCTCCCCGGTCTTAACAATCCCTACGTTCTGGCCATGGGGCATATCATCGGGACACTTTCGATCCTGATTATGAGCCACGGTTTTCAGGAATATTATGTTTTTACCAGGACTCTTGATTCTGAAGGCAGCAAGCTTCATGTTTACCTGGCCGTTGTCGGCGTTATTGGCGCGTCCCTGGTTTTTCTGTTAATCAACCCGACTCCTGATGAGAGCGTTCTCCGCGTCATCCGGATCGTGGAAAACACCAACTGGGTCTTCCTGTCGTTGATCAATATCGACTTGATTCGCAAAATCTATTTCAATATCAAGGACACTCCGATCAGCAATGGTTTTGTCGCTTTTATGGTCGTTTTCGCCTGTATCTTCCTCTGGAAAGGCTCTCAGCTTTATATCGATGTTTACAGCCTCGACCAGATCAAGGACACTTTCCCTATCCGTTATGAGATCTCTTTCTGGTGTAAGAATCTGGGCAACTTCTTTGCGAGTTTGTCTGTTGGTGGCACTTTCCTGTACCTGGGTAAATTGCTGCGTTAGTTTCAGGTAGGAAAACTGTACGAAAATTTAAGCGGAGACTCCATCTGGGGCCTCCGCTTTTTTGTGCTCATGGGGTCAACTTTGTGGTTGCAATGAGAGCTAAAGATAGAATCGAAGGCCTTCTGCTTTGATGTTAAGGTGAGGACTAAGAACGAAGACCAAAATCGGCGGGTCGCGTCCCTCCAGACGCCTTACTTTTGTCCAAACGGCAACAAAAAGTAAGCAAAAAATGCCTGTCTCCTGCGGAGGGCATTTTCTTTGCCGAGAGTCTGGGGTGTTAAAAGATTTCGGGCCTATAACCCAAACAAAGGGAATACGTCTTTACACCAAAACAGTAAGAGCTGAAATCAAAAGACCAACGCAAAGACGCTAAGAAAAGCCAAGAAAGACGCAAAGGGTGACTATTCT